>NZ_JBEXSI010000016.1:0-130162 GCF_040613515.1 Streptomyces sp. NPDC006261 | reverse complement strand
CGGCGCCCGCCTCTACCTCGACGTGGGATCGCATCCGGAATATGCAACCCCCGAATGCGACAACGTGACCGAACTGGTCACGCACGACAAGGCGGTGCCGCCGCCCGGCACGGCTGGGCGGCGGCGGAGACCGACTGGCGGGCGCTGATCGCCCGGGACGACGTGCAGCTGATCGACATCTGCACGCCCGGTGACAGCCATGCGGAGATCGCCATCGCCGCCCTGGAGGCGGGCAAGCACGTGCTGTGCGAGAAGCCGCTCGCCAACACGGTCGCCGAGGCGGAGGCGATGGTCCGTGCCGCCGAGGCGGCGCAGGCCCGGGGCCAGGTGGCGATCGTGGGCTTCAACTACCGCAAGGTGCCCGCCATCACCTTCGCCCGGCAGCTGATCGAGGACGGCCGCCTCGGCACCCTGCGCCACGTGCGCGCCAGCTACCTCCAGGACTGGCTGGTCGACCCGGCCTCCCCGCTCACCTGGCGGCTCAAGCGCGAACACGCCGGTTCGGGTGCGCTGGGCGACCTCGGGGCGCACATCGTCGACCTGGCCCAGTACCTGGCGGGGGAGTTGCTGACCGGAGTGTCGGCGGTGGCTGAGACCTTCGTACGGGAGCGGCCCCTGCTCTCCGGTGCGTCGGCCGGGCTCTCCGGAAGTGCGGACTCGGTGGCGCGGGGCGAAGTGACGGTGGACGACGCGGCCATCTTCACGGGCCGCCTCGCCTCCGGGGCGCTCGCCTCCTTCGAGGCGACCCGGATGGCGGCGGGCCGTAAGAACGCGCTGCGGCTGGAGATCAACGGGGAGCGGGGCTCGCTCGCCTTCGACCTGGAACGGCTCAACGAGCTCTCCTTCCACGACCACACCGAGCCCGCCGCCACCGCCGGCTTCCGCCGCATCCTGGTCACCGAACCCGAACACCCCTACCTTGAGGCCTGGTGGCCGCCGGGCCACGCCCTCGGCTACGAGCACACCTTCGTCCACCAGGCCCGCGACGTGGTCCGCACGATCGCCGAAGGCACACCGCCCCGGCCCTCGTTCGCGGACGGTCTCCAGGTCCAGCGGGTGCTCGCCGCCGTCGAGGAGAGCGCCGCGAAGAACTCCGTACACACTCCGGTCCCGTCGTCCTAGGAGGCAGTCGCCCATGCCCCGCCCCTTCACCCTGTTCACCGGCCAGTGGGCCGACCTCCCGCTGGAGGAGGTCTGCAAGCACGCCCGGGACTTCGGCTACGACGGTCTCGAACTCGCCTGCTGGGGAGACCACTTCGAGGTCGACAAGGCGCTCGCCGACCCCGGCTACCTGGACAGCAGGCACCAACTGCTCGACAGGTACGGGCTGAAGTGCTTTGCCATCTCCAACCACCTCGTCGGCCAGGCCGTCTGCGACAACCCTATCGACGAACGCCACCAGGGCATCCTGCCCGCCCGCATCTGGGGCGACGGCGAGCCCGAAGGCGTACGGCAGCGGGCCGCCACCGAGATCGCGGACACCGCCCGGGCCGCCGCCGCCTTCGGCGTCGACACGGTCATCGGGTTCACCGGCTCCTCGATCTGGCACCTGGTCGCGATGTTCCCGCCGGTCCCGCCGCACATGATCGAGCGGGGCTACGAGGACTTCGCCGAGCGCTGGAACCCGATCCTGGACGTCTTCGATGCGGAGGGGGTGCGCTTCGCCCACGAGGTGCACCCGAGCGAGATCGCTTACGACTACTGGACCACCGAGCGCGCCCTCGAAGCGGTCGGCCACCGGCCCGCGTTCGGGCTGAACTTCGACCCGAGTCACTTCGTCTGGCAGGACCTCGACCCGGTGGGCTTCCTCTACGACTTCCGGGACCGGATCTACCACGTGGACTGCAAGGAGGCCCGCAAGCGCCTCGACGGCCGCAACGGCCGCCTCGGCTCGCACCTGCCGTGGGGCGACCCCCGGCGCGGCTGGGACTTCGTCTCCGCCGGCCACGGTGACGTGCCCTGGGAGGACGTCTTCCGGATGCTCCGGTCCATCGGCTACGAGGGCCCGATCTCCGTGGAATGGGAGGACGCGGGCATGGACCGGCTGACGGGCGCTCCGGAAGCGCTTGCCAGCCTCAAGCGGTTCGACTTCGACCCGCCGTCGGCCTCCTTCGACGCGGCCTTCGGCGGCGGCGAGTAGCACCACCGGGTGGGGCGGGCCCCGGGGGAGAGGTCTTCGTGAAGACGCCCGGGGCTGCCTCGCGCTGCCCGGAATCTCCTTTGTCCTGGCGGAAGCAGAAGTTCGACTTCACCGTTGCACAAGGGCTTTCCGTCCCGGACGAACAGGTCTACCGTCCACCACGTGTACACGACATGACTCGCGTCACCGGGGTCACTCCCGTCCCCGGTGACACACGCGCGGCAGTCCCCGCGCGGCACGGCACGGCTACACCCGCCCGTACAACCGGCACTCTCCGGAGGACCTACGTGCACCGAACCAGAAAGCGGCTCCTGGCCCGGACCCGCGTCCGCAAATCGCTCGCGCTGTTCACCGGCGGCCTCCTCGCCGCCGCGACCCTGACCCTCGGCTCCGCCCCCGGCGCCACCGCCCACCCCGGCCACCCGGGCCACGAGGAGCCCGTGGCGGAGGACTTCCAGCAGGTCACCCTCGCCAAGGGCGCGGAGGAGACCGGCGAGCCCATGTCGCTCGCCGTCCTCCCCGACCGCAGCGTGCTGCACACCTCGCGCGACGGCGAACTGCGGATCACCGACAGCGCCGGCAACACCCGGATCTCCGGCACCCTCCCCGTGTACACGCACGACGAGGAAGGCCTCCAAGGCGTCGGGATCGACCCGGACTTCGCCGAGAACCGGGCCGTCTACCTGTTCTACGCGCCCCCGTTGGACACCCCGGCAGGCGACGCGCCCGAGACCGGGACGGCGGCCGACTTCGCGAAGTTCGACGGCGTCAACCGGCTCTCCCGCTTCGTCCTCAACGAGGACGGCACGCTCGACACCGCCAGTGAGAAGAAGGTCCTGGACGTCCCCACCTCGCGCGGCATCTGCTGCCACGTCGGCGGTGACATCGACTTCGACAAGGAGGGGAACCTCTACCTCTCCACCGGCGACGACACCAACCCCTTCGCCTCCGACGGCTTCACCCCGATCGACGAACGCACCGACCGCAACCCGGCGTTCGACGCCCAGCGGACCTCCGGCAACACGAACGACCTGCGCGGCAAGATCCTGCGCATCAAGGTCGCCGAGGACGGCTCGTACACCGTCCCCGAGGGCAACCTCTTCGAGCCCGGGACGGACAAGACGCGCCCCGAGATCTACGCGATGGGCTTCCGCAACCCCTTCCGCTTCTCCGTCGACCAGGCCACCGGCATCGTGTACGTCGGTGACTACGGCCCCGACGCCGGTTCGGCCGACCCGAAGCGCGGGCCGGCCGGCAAGGTGGAGTTCGCCCGGGTGACGAAGGCCGGCAACTTCGGCTGGCCGTACTGCGTCGGCGAGAACGAGCCGTACATCGACTACGACTTCGCCACCAAGAGCTCCGGCGCCGCCTTCGACTGCGCGGGCCTGAAGAACGAGTCGCCGCACAACACCGGCCTCGTCGACCTGCCGCCGGCCGAGGCCGCCTGGATCCCGTACGACGGCGGCTCGCTGCCCGAGTTCGGCAGCGGATCCGAGTCCCCGATGGGCGGACCGGTCTACCGCTACGACGCCGACCTCGACTCCCCGGTCAAGTTCCCCGAGGCCTACGACGGCGACTTCTTCGCCGGTGAGTTCGGCCGCCAGTGGATCAAGCGCGTCGAGCAGGACGCGGACGGCGGCGTCCAGTCCATCAACGACGTGCCGTGGTCCGGTACGCAGATCATGGACATGGCGTTCGGCCCGGACGGGGCGCTCTACGTCCTGGACTACGGCCTCGCCTGGTTCGGCGGCGACGAGAACTCCGCACTCTACCGCATCGAGAACGCCACCGGAGGCCGCTCACCCATCGCTGAGGCTTCCGCCGACAAGACCTCCGGCACCGCACCGCTGAAGGTCAAGTTCTCCTCGGCCGGTACGGCGGACGGCGACGGCGACCCGCTCACGTACGCCTGGGACTTCGGTGACGGCGGCACCTCCACCGCCGCCGACCCCACGTACACGTACAAGAAGAACGGCACCTACACCGCCACCCTGACCGCCGAGGACCCGACCGGGCGCACCGGCTCCGCCAGCGTCCACGTGACCGTCGGCAACACCGCCCCGACCGTGGAGCTGGTGCTCCCCGAGGACGGGCAGCTCTTCGAGTTCGGGGACTCCGTGCCGTTCAAGGTGAACGTCAGCGACCCGGAGGACGGGACCATCGACTGCACCGAGGTCGAGGTCAAGTTCACGCTGGGCCACGACAGCCACGGCCACGACATCACCACCGAGCACGGCTGTGAAGGCACCATCAAGACCGCCATGGAAGGCGGCCACGACCCCAACGCCAACATCTACGGAGGGATTTCGGCCACCTACACCGACAACGGCGGTGGCGGCCAGGCCAAGCTGACCGGCAAGGACACCTCCCGGCTCCAGCCCAAGCACCGCCAGGCCGAGCACTACGACGACTCCTCCGGCGTCACCACACCGAGCAAGTCCAGCGCACACGGGGGAAGGACCGTCGGGGACATCCACAACGACGACTGGATCTCCTTCAAGACCTACGTCCTCGGTGGCACCACCAAGCTCACCGCCCGTATCTCGTCGGCCGGTTCGGGCGGCTTCCTCGAAGTGCGCACCGGATCACCCACCGGCAAGATCCTCGGCTCCGGCCCGGTCCCGGTGACCGGCAGCTGGGACACCTTCCAGGACATCGACATCCCGCTGCGCGGAGCGCCCAAGAAGCGGACCGAACTCTTCCTCGTCTTCAAGGGCGGTGACGGCGCGCTCTACGACATCGACGACTTCGCACTGTCCAGCAGCCCGGTCGACAGGACCGCCAAGCGCGTCCTCGTCTTCTCCAAGACCGCCGGCTTCCGCCACGACTCCATCCCGGCCGGCATCGCCGCACTGAAGGAGATCGGCAAGGACACCAACATCACGGTCGACTCCACCGAGTCCGCCGCCCAGTTCACCACCAGCAACCTCGCCCGCTACGACGCCGTCGCCTTCCTCTCCACCACCGGTGACGTCCTCAACGCCGAGCAGCAGAAGGCGTTCGAGAACTACGTGGCCACCGGCGGCGGTTACGTCGGCATCCACGCGGCCGCCGACACCGAGTACGACTGGAAGTTCTACGGCGGTCTCGTCGGCGCCTACTTCGACTCGCACCCGCAGATCCAACCCGCCACCGTCCGCGTCGAGGACCACGACCATCCGGCCACCGCGCACCTGGACGAGGAGTGGGAGCGCACCGACGAGTGGTACAACTACCGCACCAACCCCCGTGGCAAAGCCAAGGTGTTGGCCACCCTCGACGAGACCACCTACACCGGCGGCAACATGAAGGGCGACCACCCGATCTCCTGGTGCCAGACCTACCAGGGCGGCCGTTCCTTCTACACCGGCCTCGGCCACACCAAGGAGTCCTACGCCGAGACGGCCTTCCGCCAGCACCTGTCGGGCGGCCTGCGCTACGCCACCGGCCAGGTCAAGGCCGACTGCAAGCCGAACAAGGACTACCGGCCCCTCTTCAACGGCAAGACGCTGGAAGGCTGGAAGCAGGCAGGCCCCGGAATGTTCTCCGTCGGTGACGGCGCCCTGCACTCCGAGGGCGGCATGGGCCTGCTCACCTACCAGGCCAAGGAGCTGAAGGCGTACTCGCTCAAGCTCGACTGGAAGATGGCGGGCGACGACAACTCCGGTGTCTTCGTGGGCTTCCCGGAATCGGACGACCCCTGGTCGGCCGTGAACAACGGCTACGAGATCCAGATCGACGCCACCGACGCCGCCGACCGCACCACGGGCGCCGTCTACGGATTCAAGTCGGCCGATATCAAGGCCCGTGACCGCGTCCTGCGGCCGCCGGGCCAGTGGAACAGCTACGAGATCAAGGTCCAGGGCGAACGTCTGCAGATCTTCCTCAACGGAGCGAAGATCAACGACTTCACCAACACCGACCCGGCCCGCAGCCTGAAGGACGGCTACATCGGCCTCCAGAACCATGGAGCCGGTGACCAGGTGTCCTTCCGCAACATCCAGTTGAAGGAGCTGCCCTCGTCGTAGGGCGGCCACCTCTGCCGACGACGGGCGGGGGAGGCACCGACCCCTTCCCCGCCCGTCGTCCTCCACCTCTTCATCCCCCAGGGAGGCAGCCCGTGACCGCACATGCCGAACGTGAAGGCCGTGACGAGCGTCCACGCCGTACCGCCGACAGCCCAGGCCGCCGTACCGGCGTCTGGTTCATCGGAGCACGCGGCTCCGTCGCCACCACCGCAACCGCGGGGTGCGCGGCCATCGCGGCCGGCCTCCACCCGCCCACCGGCATGGTCACCGAGACGCCCCCCTTCGCCGACAGCGGCCTGCCGCCCCTGACCTCGCTGGTCTTCGGCGGCCACGACACCCTGGACTGCCCGCTCGCCAAACGGGCCGAGGCGCTCGCCGAGGGCGGCGTGCTGCCGTACCGCCTCCCCGCCGCCGTACGCGCCGAACTCGACGCCGCCGACGCCGAGATACGCCCCGGCGGACCTCTCCCCGGCGACACCCGCACCGACCAGGAACTCATCGCCGCCTTCGCCGCGGACCTCACCGACTTCGCCCACCGCAACGAGCTGGCCCGTACGGTCGTCGTCAACGTCTCCTCCACGGAACCGGCCCCCGGCCCCGACGGCCCCCGGCTCCCCGCCAGCTCCCTCTACGCCGCGGCCGCCCTCCGGGCCGGCTGCTCCTACGCCAACTTCACCCCCTCCACCGGGCTGCGCGCCCCCGCGCTCGCCGAGGCCGTCGCCGACTGCGGACTTCCCCACGCCGGACGCGACGGCAAGACCGGCCAGACGCTGCTCCGCTCCGTGCTCGCCCCGATGTTCCTCCAGCGCGCCCTGCCCGTACGGGCCTGGTCCGGGTCGAACCTGCTGGGCGGAGGGGACGGGGCGGCGCTGGCCGACCCGGCGGCCGCCGCAGCCAAGAACGCGGGCAAGGAACGAGTCCTCACCGACACGTTCGGCACCGCCCCCGAGGGCCAGGTCCACATCGACGACGTACCGGCGATGGGGGACTGGAAGACGGCCTGGGACCACATCGCCTTCGACGGCTTCCTCGGCTCCCGGATGGTCCTGCAGACCATCTGGCAGGGCTGCGACTCAGCGCTGGCCGCCCCGCTCGTCCTGGACCTGGCCCGACTGCTCGCCCGCTCCCACGAGGCCGGGCTCAGCGGGCCCCGGCCGGAGCTGGGTTTCTACTTCAAGGACCCGGACGGCGGCACCTCGGCAGCGCTCGCCGAGCAGTACGCCACCCTGCTGGCCTTCGCCGAGCGGCTGCGGAGCCAGGCATGAGGTGGCGGCTGCGGCTCCTGCCGGCGCTCGGGAGGCTCCCCGCAGGCCTGCGAGCCGCTCCCGCAGGGTCTCCCGATCGCACCGCACGAGAGGGGAAGCCGGTCGCCGCCGCCCCCGATGACGGCCTGTCCGGTACGGGTGGGACTGCGCCCGCACCGGACAGGCACCGGCCGTCCCCCGGACGCGGGAGAGGGGACACGGTGCGGGCCTGGACCGAGCTGTTCCGGGTCTCCGCGCTGTTCTCCGTGCCGGGTGACGCACTGGCCGGGGCCGCGGCGGTGGGCCGGGGCCCCGGCCCGGGTACCGCACTCGCGATCGGCGCCTCGCTGTGCCTGTACGAGGCGGGGATGGCCCTCAACGACTGGGCGGACCGCGAGGAGGACGCCGTCGACCGCCCGCACCGGCCGATCCCCTCGGGCCGCATCAGCCCCCCGGCCGCCCTGGGCGCGGCCGGGGCCCTGACGGCGGCGGGCCTGGCCCTCGCGGCACGGGCCGGGCGCCCGGCCGTGGCGGTCGCCACGGGCCTGGCCGCCACGGTCTGGGCCTACGACCTCCACCTCAAGCACACGAAGGCGGGCCCGGCGGCGATGGCGGCCGCCCGCTCCCTGGACCTGCTGCTGGGAGCGACGGCGACGGCGCACGCCGGTACGGGACCGGGGCCCGCACCACGCACTGCCCGTCCGGCGCGCGGCGGGCCCGTGCCGCTCACCGCCGCCCCCGACAACGCTGCCTCCCCGCTCCGTCCGGCGCTCGGCGCCCTGGCCGCCGCTCTCCCCGCAGCCCTGGTGCTCGGGGCGCACACCTACGGCGTCACCGCCGTGTCCCGCCACGAGGCGCAGGGCGGGTCCACCGCCGTACCGCTCGCGGTCCTCGCCACGACGGCGGCGCTGGGCGCGATCGTGCTCGCGGCACACCGGGGACGGTGGCCGGGGGAGCCGGCCACGCCAGGGCCCGGCGCGCCGGCACCGGGCGGGCACCGGCCCCTCCACCCCCACGAGACCACCACCCCCACCCTTCAGGCGGCCCACGGACCGACGCGCCCCCACCACCCCACCGCCCCCGGCGCCACCCACCTCCTGCTCACCGCCTTCACCGGCGCCTACCTCCGCACCGCAGGCCCTCCCCTCCTGCACGCCGCCCTCAACCCGTCCCCGCCCCTGACCCAGCGGGCGGTCGGCGGCGGGATCCGGGCCATGATCCCGCTCCAAGCGGCCCTCGCCGGCCGCGCCGGGGCGCCCGGCTACGGCCTCGCCGTCATGGCGCTCGCCCCCCTGGCCCGCGCCCTCTCCCGGAAGGTGAGCCCCACATGACCCTCCACCTCGGCTACGGCACCAACGGGCTCACCGACCTCCGCCTCGACGACGCCCTCGGGCTCCTCGCCGGCCTCGGCTACGAGGGCGTCGGCCTGACGCTCGACCACATGCACCTGGACCCCCTGGCCCCGGACCTCGCCGAACGCACCCGCCAGGTCCGGCGCCGGCTCACCTCCCTCGGGCTCCGGGTCACCGTGGAGACCGGCGCCCGCTATGTCCTGGACCCGCGCCGCAAGCACGGCCCCTCCCTCCTCGACCCGGACCCCGACGCCCGGGCCGCGCGCACCGCGCTGCTCGTCCGTGCCGTGGAGGTGGCCGCCGAGCTCGGCGCGCACGCCGTCCACTGCTTCAGCGGCATCACCCCGCCCGGCACCTCGACGGACACCGCCTGGAAGCGCCTGACCGAAGCGATCACCCCCGTACTCGACGCCGCCGACCGGTCGGGCATCCCCCTCGCCATCGAGCCCGAACCCGGTCACCTCCTCGCCACCCTCGCCGATTTCCACCACCTCCGCGGCCTCCTCGGCGACCCGGGCCCCCTCGGCCTCACGCTCGACATCGGCCACTGCCAGTGCCTGGAGGATGCGTCCCCCGCGCAGTGCGTCCAGGACTCCGCCCCCTGGCTCCGGCACGTCCAGATCGAGGACATGCGGCGCGGCGTCCACGAGCACCTCCCCTTCGGCGACGGGGAGATCGACTTCCCGCCGGTGCTCGCCGCCCTCGCCGCCGCCGACTACCAGGGACTCACCGTCGTCGAACTGCCCCGCCACTCGCACGCGGGCCCCGACCTCGCCCGCGCCTCCCTCGCCTTCCTGCGGGACGCCACGGAGAAGGCCGTGGCGAAGAAGGGCGGGGCACCGTGCTGAAGTCCCGCGAGGAACTCGACGCCGACCTCGACGACGCCGCCCGCGCCTGGCTCGACGAGGCCCTGGCCGAGGCCGCCCACGACGCCGCGGCCCGCGCTACCGTGCGAGCCGACGACGCTGTGAACTCCCCGTACGCCTCGCCTCCCTGGGAACTCCGCTACGCCGCCGCCGGCCGCCACTGCGGAACGGCCCACGCCGACTCCGTACGCTCCCTCCTGCTCATCGAGGCCCGCGCCCCGCTGGCTGCCGTCACCCGGCTCTACGAACAGGGCACCGCCGCCGAACGCCGCGCCGTCCTGCTCACCCTGCACCGCCTCGACCTCGGCTCCACGGCGCTCCCGCTCGTCGAGGACGCCCTGCGCGCCAACGACACCCGGCTGGTGGCCGCCGCCGTCGGCCCGTACGCCGCGGCCCGCCTCGATCCGCACGCCTGGCGCCACGCCGTACTGAAGTGCCTGTTCACCGGGGTGCCGGTGGAGGCGGTCGCCCGGCTCGGCGAGAGGGCCCGAGGGGACGCCGAACTCGCCCGCATGCTCCGCGATTTCGCCGCCGAGCGGACCGCCGCCGGCCGCGACGTCCCGGCCGGCCTGCACACCGTCCTCGGTCTCGCCCTCACCAGCCCCGCCGCCCCCACGGAGGAGTCCTGATGCGTATCTTCGACCCCCACATCCACATGACGTCCCGGACCACGGACGACTATCAGGCGATGTACGACGCGGGTGTCCGCGCCCTCGTCGAACCCTCCTTCTGGCTCGGCCAGCCCCGCACCTCGCCCGCCAGCTTCTTCGACTACTTCGACGCGCTCCTCGGCTGGGAGCCCTTCCGCGCCTCCCAATACGGCATCGCGCACCACTGCACGCTCGCCCTCAATCCCAAGGAGGCGAACGACCCCCGCTGCACTCCCGTCCTGGACGCCCTGCCCCGCTACCTCGTCAAGGACTCCGTCGTCGCCGTCGGCGAGATCGGATACGACTCCATGACCCCGGCCGAGGACCACGCCCTCGCCGCCCAGCTCCAGCTCGCCGCCGACCACGGGCTCCCCGCCCTCGTCCACACCCCGCACCGCGACAAGCTCGCCGGTCTGCGCCGCACCATCGACGTCATCCGCGCATCGCACCTCCCCCCGGAGCACGTCCTCCTCGACCACCTCAACGAGACGACCGTAGAGGCCGCCGCTGACAGTGGCTGCTGGGCCGGGTTCTCCATCTACCCCGACACCAAGATGGACGAGGACCGCATGGTCACCATCCTCGAGAACCACGGCACCGAGAAGATCCTCGTCAACTCCGCCGCCGACTGGGGAAAGAGCGACCCGCTCAAGACCCGCAAGGTCGCCGACGCGATGCTGAAGGCCGGATTCACCGAGGACGACGTCGACAAGGTCCTGTGGCGCAACCCCGTCGCCTTCTACGGCCAGAGCGGCAGGCTCCAGCTCGACACCACCGCTCCCGACCAGCTCCAGCCGCTCCACGAGGGCAACTCCATCCTTCGCGGCGGGGAGTGAGGCCATGCGCTTCCGCCACCCGGACGGCTCGACCGTGCACCTCTCCTACTGCACCAACGTCCACCCGGCCGAAACGCTGGGCGGGGTCCGCGCCCAGCTCCGAGACCACTGCGAGCCGGTCCGCCGCCGACTGGGCCGGGACCGGCTCGGCATCGGCCTCTGGCTCGCCAGGGACGCCGCCCGCGCCCTGATCAACGATCCCGCCGAACTCCGCGCGCTCCGCGCCGAACTCGACAGCCGGGGCCTCGAAGTGGTCACCCTCAACGGCTTCCCGTACGAGGGTTTCGGCGCCGACGAGGTCAAATACCGGGTCTACCGCCCGGACTGGACCGAACCCGACCGCCTCGCCCACACCACCGACCTCGCCCGGCTGCTGGCCGCCCTCCTCCCCGACGACGTCACCGAAGGCACCATCTCCACCCTGCCGCTGGCCTGGCGCACCCCGTACGCCACCGACCCCGGGGCGGCCCGCACCGCGCGCACCGCCCTGACCACGCTCGCCCAGCGCCTGGACGCCCTCGCCGAGCTCACCGGCAAGTCGATCCGGATCGGGCTCGAACCGGAGCCGGGCTGCACCGTGGAGACCACCGCCGACGCCATCGCCCCGCTCACCGACGTCGGCCACGAGCGCATCGGCATCTGCGTCGACACCTGCCACCTGGCGACCTCCTTCGAGGACCCGGACACCGCGCTCGACGCCCTGGCGGCAGCGGACATCCCCGTCGTCAAGTCCCAGCTCTCCGCCGCCCTGCACGCCGAACACCCCCACCTCCCGGAGGTCCGCACCGCACTGGCCGCCTTCGCCGAACCGCGCTTCCTGCACCAGACCCGCACCAGCACCGCCGCGGGGCTGCGCGGCACCGACGACCTGGACGAGGCCGTCGCCGGCGGGGCGCTCCCGGACAGCACTCCCTGGCGGTCCCACTTCCACGTACCGCTGCACGCGCCGCCCGCGCCCCCGCTCACCTCCACGCTCCCCGTCCTCCGCACCGCACTCGCCCGGCTCGTCGGGGGGCCGGTGCCGCTGACCCGGCACCTGGAGGTGGAGACGTACACCTGGCAGGCCCTGCCCGCCGAGCTACGGCCCCGCACCCGCACCCAGCTCGCCGACGGCATCGCCGCCGAACTCACCCTCGCCCGCGGCCTCCTGGTCGACCTCGGACTCAAGGAACTGCCATGACCAAGGACGCCCCCGGAACCACCACGGTCACGGCGGACCGTGAGGGCCCCACCCCCCTCCTCGTCCTCGACGTCGTCGGCCTCACCCCGCAGCTCCTCGCCCACATGCCGAACCTCACGGCCCTCGGGAAGCAGGGCGCGCGGGCCCCTCTCTCCACGGTCCTGCCCGCCGTGACCTGCGCCGCCCAGTCCACCTTCCTCACCGGCACCATGCCCGCCGAACACGGCATCGTCGCCAACGGCTGGTACTTCCGCGACCTCGGCGACGTCCTGCTCTGGCGCCAGCACAACGGGCTCGTCCAGGGCGACAAGCTCTGGGACGCGGCCCGCCGCGCCCACCCCGGCTACACGGTCGCCAACATCTGCTGGTGGTACGCGATGGGCGCCGACACCGACTGGACCGTCACCCCGCGCCCCGTCTACTACGCCGACGGCCGCAAGGAACCCGACTGCTACACCCGGCCCCCCGCCCTGCACGACGAACTGACCGACAAGCTCGGCACGTTCCCCCTCTTCCACTTCTGGGGCCCCGGCGCCGACCTGGTCTCATCGCAGTGGATCATCGACGCCACCCGCCACATCATCGCCACCCGCACCCCCGACCTCGCGCTCTGCTACCTGCCGCACCTCGACTACGACCTCCAGCGCTACGGCCCCGACGACCCCCGCTCCCACCGGGCCGCCGCCGACCTCGACCGGGCGATCGCCCCGCTGCTGGCCGACGCCCGCGCCGAGGGCCGCACCGTCGTCGCGCTCTCCGAGTACGGCATCACCCGCGTGAGCCGCCCCGTCGACATCAACCGGGCGCTGCGCCGGGCGGGCCTGCTGGAGGTGCACGCGCAGGACGGCATGGAGTATCTCGACCCGATGACCTCCCGCGCCTTCGCCGTCGCGGACCACCAGCTCGCCCACGTCTACGTACGCCGTCCCGAGGACCTGGAGGCAACCCGGGCAGCACTCGCGGACCTGCCCGGCATCGACCGGCTGCTGGACGACGAGGGCAAGAAGGCACACCACCTGGACCACCCCCGGTCCGGCGAGCTGGTCGCCGTGGCGGAGAAGGACGCCTGGTTCACGTACTACTACTGGCTCGACGACGCCCGCGCCCCCGACTTCGCCCAGCTCGTCGAGATCCACCGCAAGCCCGGCTACGACCCCGTCGAGCTGTTCATGGACCCCGGGGACCCCTACGTACGGCTCAAGGCCATATCGGCGGTCGCCCGCAAGAAGCTCGGCCTGCGCTACCGCATGGCGGTCGTCCCGCTGGACCCCTCACCTATTCGCGGCAGCCACGGCCGCCTCCCCGAGAGCGACGACGAAGGTCCGCTCATCCTCTGCTCCACCCCCCACGCTTTCACCGACCGGGTCAGGGCCACCGAGGTGAAGTCCCTGCTCCTCCAGCTTGCCGGACTGCACTGACAACGCTCCGGCACCGCATCACTCACCCCACGTCACCCAAGGGAGTCACGCGAACATGAGCCGCACCTCCAAGGACACCGAACTCGCCCGCAGACTCAGCCGCCGCAACATCCTCGGTGTCGCCGCCGGAGCCACCGCCGCCACGATCATCGGCACCGCGAGCGCCCAGGCCGCCGGCCGGGACCAGGCTCAGGGCCCCGGCAAGAGCCACGGTCACGGACCCGGCCACGGCAAGGGCAAGCCCGTCCTGCCCCCCGGCCGCCTCGGCATCCAGCTCTACAGTCTCCGCGACAAGATCTCCACGCTCGGCTTCGCCCCCGTCTTCGCCGAGCTGGAGAAGTACGGCTACGACGAGATCGAGCTCGCGGGCTACACCCAGGGCTCCGCCGGCCCCATCACCCTGGCCCAGCTCAAGCGGCTGGCCAAGGACCACGGCCTCAACCCGATCGGCAGCCACGTCGGCTACTACGACGACGACAACCCCGGCGCCTACACCTTCGCCCAGAACCTGGAGAAGGTCCTGGACGACGCCCAGGCCCTCGGCCTCAAGCACATCGGCACGGCCTCGGGCCCCTTCCGCTACGGCTCCACCGTGGACGGCTGGAAGCGGGCGGCCGACGACTTCAACACGTACGGGGCCGCCGCCCGTAAGCGCGGGATGAAGTTCTACCAGCACAACCACGCCGAGGAGTTCTCCTTCGCGACCGACAAGCCGAAGGTGCGCCTCTACGACGTCCTGCTCGCCGAGACCGACCCGGACCTGGTCTACCTGGAGCTGGACATCTACTGGGCGTACTGCGCCCAGTTCCGCTTCAGCAAGCGCGCGGACGGCACCAACGCCCCGCTCGACCCGCTGAAGTACGTCCTGAAGCACCCCGACCGCTATCCCCTCTTCCACGTCAAGGACGGCGTACGCGACGACACGACGCGCGACGGCTACCGCATGACGGACGTGGGTGACGGGGACATCGACTACAGGACCTTCCTGTCCAAGGTGACCAACCGGACCCACCAGGGCCGGACCTACCACCACTGGCAGGCCGAGCACGACAACCCGGTGGAGTCGCTCGCCTTCGCCCGGAAGTCGAGCGAGCACCTGCACTCCCTGCGCGAGGGACGCTGCGGCGGCTGACGCGCGAGGCCCGGCCCGCCTCAGGCTCTCCGGCGGGCCGGCCGCACCGCCTCAGACAACACGGTCACCCGATGCCCTGCCGGTCGGGCAGCAGGGCGAACTGCCGGTCGGCGGCCACCGGAACGGCCCGCTCCACGGTCTGGACGAGCAGCGCCCGATGCCGTACCAGCGGCTGTTTGCGCTCCTCCGGGGCGAGCAGCAACAGATCATCGAGCCCCGCCAGCAGCCGACGCGACACCTGAGGGCTTCCGGCCACGCACCACCGGATCTCCTCGAAGGCAAGATCCACCAGGCCATCCCACCCCGGACCCTCCTGCACCAGCCGAACCCTCCCCGACCGGTCCCGGTGATGGACGGTACCGAGCGGCAGGTGCACCACGGCGGCGAGGATCTGCACGATCCGGTCCAGGCACTGGACCGCGGTGGTCGGATCGTTCACGGACGTCGACAGGGCCCGCAGCGCGATGTCCGACAGCTGACGCAGCCCGAAGGCCAGGTCCTGGTGCAGGGTGCGCTCCACCCCGACGGAAACGGTGTACCGCATCCGGCTCCGCGGTGGCGCGGCCCCGCCGTGGACGGCGAGCACCGGAGTCCCCGGCACCACGAAGTCCCCGATCCGGGGGATCAGCCGCAGCACCACGTCCTGCCGCCGCGCGGCCCGGACCAGCCGCGCCGTATGCACGTCCCGCAGCACCCCGGCCCGCCCCTCGTGCACCACCCGCCCGCTCTCCGGCCCCAGCCGCTCGGGTCCGCCCGGCCCTCTGGGCATCCGGCCGAGCACCCGGAACGACTCGCGCGCGATTCTGTCCACGACCGGCCCGACCTGCATGAGCCGCAGCGTCGCACTGACGTAGACGACGAACAGCAGCAGACTCAGCCCGACGAGCACCAGCGTGAGCATGCTCTGCAGCAGCGGGACCGAGACCACCAGGCGCGGGTCCGCCTCGCTCTCGTACGAGGTCAGGACCAGCAGGGAGAACAGGAACGTCGCGAGGAAGACCGTCAGCGTGATCTTGCTGATCCGGCTGCGGACGAAGATCCGCACCACCCGGGGCGTGAGCTGCCCGCCGGCCATCTGCACCGCGACCAGCGAGATGCTGAACACCACACCGATGAAGGTCATCATCGCCGAGCTGATCGTGGTGACGATCGTCTTCGCGTCCTGGACGAAGGAGATCAGACTGCCGAGCTCCTCGTAGGCCTCTTCCCGCTGGAGAAGCGCGACGATCTCCTCGTCCGCGGCGGAAGCGGCCAGCCACAGCACGAACACACAGACGAACCCCATGGCCGGGGCGAACCAGAACGTGTCGCGCAGATGCTCGCGCAGGGGAGACAGCGGACGGGGCCGGCGATAGCCGCGATCACTCATGGACGCGAAGGTAGCCCCACGACCTCCTCGGACCGTGGACGCCGAGGCCGACCGGCCCGCCGCACCGCACTGACCACCGGATATGCAGGTGAAGGGCGCGTCGAACCCCTGGTATTGTTTTCCATGTCGCCGCGGGGAACACGCCGCGAACGACAGACACCTTGTCCGGGTGGCGGAATGGCAGACGCGCTAGCTTGAGGTGCTAGTGCCCTTTATCGGGCGTGGGGGTTCAAGTCCCCCCTCGGACACCAGGGTCAACCGACCAAATAGAGCCGGTCAAAGCGACACTTTGTCGCTTTGACCGGCTTTGTTGTTCTGGTGGCCCTGAGCTGGGCCTCGCGCGTCAGGCCTCGCGGGCGCCCTCGTACATTCCGTCGATGACCTCGGCGTACTCACGCTCCACGACGGGCCGCTTGACCTTGAGACTCGGGGTGAGTTCGCCGTGCTCGATATCGAGATCGCGCGGGAGCACGGCGAACTTCTTGATCGTCTGCCACCGCTGCAGATCGCCGTTGACCCGCCGGACGAAGCCGTCGATCAGCTCGTGGACCTGCGGCGAGGAGACGATCTCGGCGTACGTGCGGTCGCCGGGACCCTGGGACGCTGCCCACGACATGATCGCGGACTCGTCGAGGGCGATCAGGGCGGAGCAGAAGTTGCGGCCGTCGCCGATGACCAGAATGTTACTGACGAACGGACAGATGGCCTTGAAGCGGCCCTCGATCTCGGTGGGGGCCACGTACTTGCCGCCCGAGGTCTTGAACACGTCCTTCTTGCGGTCGGTGATCCGGACGTAACC
Organism: Streptomyces sp. NPDC006261; assembly: GCF_040613515.1. Lineage (NCBI taxonomy): Bacteria > Bacillati > Actinomycetota > Actinomycetes > Kitasatosporales > Streptomycetaceae > Streptomyces > Streptomyces sp. NPDC006261. Next base: position 113,169 of record NZ_JBEXSI010000016.1, on the reverse strand, counting down.
GTCCTTGTCCACCTCCCCGATGTCACCGGTGCGGAACCAGCCGTCGCTCTCCAGCACCTCCGCGGTCTTCTCCGGAAGGTTGTGGTAGCCCCGCATGACCCCGGGGCCTCGCAACAGGACTTCGCCGTCCTCGGCTATGCGGACCTCGGTACCGGGCAACGGCTTGCCGACCGTGCCGACCCGGTAGTCGTCGGCGGGGTTGACGGTGCACGCGGCGCTGGTCTCGGTGAGGCCGTAGCCCTCGAGGACGTGCACACCCGCGCCGGCGAAGAAGTAGCCGATGTCGGGGGCGAGGGCGGCACTACCCGAAACGCTGCCGCGCAGGTTGCCGCCGAAGGCCGCGCGGATCTTGCCGTACACCAGCCTGTCGGCGACGGCGTGTTGCACGGCGAGCGGCAGGGGCACCCGGCGCCGTCCGGTCGCCGCCCTGCTCTCCTGTTCCGTCCGGGCGTAGTCGCGGGCGACCTTGGCCGCCCAGAGGAAGATCTTGTACTTGGCACCGCCCTCCGCTCGGGCCCGGCCCGCGATGCCGTTGTAGACCTTCTCGAAGATCCGCGGCGCCGACGCCATCAGGGTGGGCCGGACGGCGGGCAGGTTGGTGATGATCCGGTCGATCCGCCCGTCCACCGCCATCACATGGCCGGTCCTGACCTGGCCGGAGATCAGGGCCTTTCCGAACACGTGGGACAGCGGCAGCCACAGGAACTGCACGTCGTCGGAGCGCAGCAGCCCGCTGGCCTCCTGGGCGACCCCCTGGTACGACCAGCAGTCGTGCACCAGGCGCACGCCCTTGGGGCGGCCCGTCGTGCCCGAGGTGTAGATCAGGGTGGCGAGCTGTTCCCGCTCGATCGCCCGGACCGTCTCCTCCACCGCGTCCGGATGCTCGTCCAGGTACGCCGTACCCCGCTTCTCCAGCTCGGCGAGGGAGAGCACCTCCAGCCCCTCCACCCGAGGGAGGTCCGCCTCGGGGTCGAAGAGGATCGCGTGGCCGAGCTCGGGCAGGTGTTCGAGGCCGGAGGCGACCTTGTCCAGCTGGTCCGCGTTCTCGACGAAGATCGCCCGACTTCCGGAGTCGGAAAGGATGTAGACCGTCTCGTCGGCATGGGTGCTGGGGTAGACGGCGGTGGTGGCGGCGCCGGCGCACATCGCACCCAGGTCGGCCAGGATCCACTCCACCCGGGTGGAGGAGGAGATCGCCACCCGCTCCTCGGGCCGCACCCCCAGGGCCAGCAGACCGGCCGCTATCGCCCTGACGCGTTCGGCGGTCTGCGCCCAGGTCAGAGAGTGCCATTGCTCCGCGCCGGCAGTGTCGTCGCCTGCCGGCACGGGATAGCGGTAGGCCTCCCGGCCGGGTGTGGCTTCGACGCGGGAGAGAAAGAGATGCGCCACGGAAACCGGGCGGTTGTCGACAAGGGATCGCGCGGAACTCACATTGACCTCCGGGCCTGGGGGCGCCCATCTTCGAGTGGCTTACTGACAGGTAACTCGCAAGCGGTGGTCACACTATGGGGAAGCCCGCCTCCGCGTAAGGGGCTGGGAGCCGGCAGGTCCGGCCGGGGCCGCCACGATCCCGGTCAGAGGCTGAGCACGAGCTTGCCGCGGACCTGCCCGGTCCTGCTGATCAGCTGCGCTTCGGCCGCCTTCTCCAGGGGCAGGACGTCCTGGACCTCGACGCGGACGGCTCCTGAGTCGATGAGCTGCCCGATGTGGCGCAGCGCCTCGCTGTCAGGAGTGACGATGACGCGCCGCCCCGTGATACCCGGGACGCGGTACGTCTCGTCGATCGGTTCCGGCAGGGTGATGAGCACGCCGCCCGGACGCAGCAGTCGCCATGACTCCTGCTGTGTCCGGCCGCCGACGGCGTCGATGACGACGTCGACCGGTTCGATGCCGTGCTGATGGTCCGCCGTGCGGTCCAGGGGCTCGTCGACGCCGAGCCGGCGCAGAAAGCCGAGGTTGCGCGGGGAGGCGGTGGCCGTGACGTGGGCCCCGCGGGTCCTGGCGAGCTGAACGGCGAAGTGGCCGACCCCACCGGCCCCACCGTGGACCAGGACGCGCTGACCGGCGGTCACCTGTGCGGCGTCGAGCGACTGCCAGGCGGTCAGGGCCGCCAGCGGGACGGCCGCCGCCTGGGCGAACGACAGCTCGACGGGCTTGGGAGCCACGGCTGAGACCGGCAGGACGGCGAACTCCTGATAGGCCCCGGCATACGGCAGAGGCAGCATCCCGTATACCTCGTCACCGACAGCCGGGCCGTCGGCCGTCGTCGCGACGACTGTCCCCGCCACGTCCCAGCCCATCCCCAGGGGGAAGGGACGGTCCGTGCCGACCGCTCCCTCTCGGAACTTCCAGTCGACGGGGTTCACACCGGCGGCCCTCACCTTGATCAGGAGCTGTCCCTCGGCGGGAGCCGGTACCGGTTGCTCGGTCAGCTCCAGGACGCTTTCGTCGCCGTGGCGGGAGAAAGTCACTGCTCGCATGGTCGGTGCTCCAAGGGGGGAACGGGCCGGCGCCTCAGACGGCGACAGCTGTGCGCGGTACGCACTGGGCTCCACCGTGGACCGGGAAGATCCTGTCGGCCAGTACCCCGTCAGTACCCCCCTTCGCGGTGAGGAGGGGGGTACTGACGGGGTACATGGCAAACGGCCCCGGTAAAGGCATACTGGCGCCCGAGGTGGGGGGCCACAGCACCCCGCTGTGCTGAGAGGATCCGGGGTCGCCGTGAAGCAGGCACGTGAGCTGGGCAGCTTTCTCCGTTCACGGCGATCGCTGGTGACGCCTGAGGCAGCAGGCGTCCCGGCTCTGGGCCGGCGGGGTGTGCCCGGACTCCGCCGCGAGGAGGTGGCGGGGCTCGCCGGAGTGAGCACCGTCTACTACACGCGCCTGGAGCAGGGGCGGGCGACCAATCCCTCCGAGGCCGTGCTGGAGGCCCTGGCCCGTGTGCTGCGGCTGGACGCGACCGAGCGGGCCCATCTGCACGATCTGGCGCGCCCTCCGCAGCGCCCGCGGGCCGAGTCGTCGTCCCCGAGGACCCGGCGGGTTCGTCCGGATGTCCGTCGGATGCTGGATGCGGTGGGTGCCGTGCCCGCCTATGTCCTCGACCCCAGCATGGAGGTTCTCGCCGCCAACGAGCTCGCTCTGGCACTGGTGCCCGGCCTGGCCGGTGCCCCGGCGGGCGGACCGAACGTCGCCCGTCACATCTTCCTGGACACCGCGGCACGCAGCCTGTACCCGCAGTGGGACCAGGTCGCTCGTCAGACCATCGGCTACCTGCGCTTCTCCGCCGCACGTCACGCACACCACTCCCGTCTCGGGCACCTCGTCGCCGAGCTCAGCGCTCTCTCCCCCGAGTTCCGGATCCTGTGGGCGGCACAGGAGGTCCGGGAGAAGACGTACGGCACCAAGAGCTTCGACCACCCCCTGGCCGGTCGATTCGAGCTCGCGTACGAAACCCTTTCCCTCCCCGGAGACGAAGGCCAGTCGCTCGTCGTCTTCCTGGCTGTCCACGGCACCGCGCGGAGCGCGTTGAAGCGGCTGAGCGGTTCGCCGGTTCCATGCCCGCAGAGGTGAGGAGCTTCACGGGCAGGTGGCATCCTGCGTAGGGCTCGGCCTGGAACTAGGAACGTGTCTGTGCGCTCCGCTACGCCCTCTTCTCGGCAACGGCCGTGCTCAGGACGGTGGACATGTGGGTCTCGGCGCACAGCCCAGAACGGTGCCGGCTTCTGCCATGGTGAGCGGGCGTTCCGCTGTCCGGAGGCCCCGGGAGTGTTCACGCCGAAGTCAGCCGGACGGCACCGTGCCGCCGAGCGCTACAGACGTACGACGATGTTGCCGATCTTGCGGCCGCTGTCGACCCGATGATGTGCCGCGGCGATGTCGCGCAGATCGTAGACCTGGTCGATCACCACGGTGAGTGAGCCATCGGCAGCCAGTCGCAGGAGGAACTCGAAGTCCGCGACCCGCTCGGGTGCGGGGCCCGCGACGACGTTGCCGCGAGCGCGGACAGTGTCGCGCAGATCCGCGACGGCCAGCAGCAACACCCCTTTGTCGCTCAGCAGGCGCCGACCTGCCGTGATCGAGAGGTTGCCCACGGCGTCCAGCACCACGTCGAACCGTTCGGCGACGTCGGCCAGGTCGTCCTGGGTGTAGTCGATGACCCGCGCTGCTCCCAGGTCCGTCACCAGGCGGGCGTTCCCCGTGCTCGTCACACCGGTGACGGTCGCACCGAAGTGTTTCGCCAACTGAACGGCATTCGTGCCGATCGCACCTGACGCGCCGTTGACGCACACCGACATGCCGGGACTCACCGACGCCTTGTCCCGCAGGAAGAACAGAGCTGTCGAGCCCCCGAACAACACCCCCGCCGCATCCTCGTGGCTCACCGCGGACGGCTTCCGCGCGAGCTTCTTCGCCGGCACCACCACGTATTCGGCGTGTGCGCCCAGTCTCATCCCGGTCATGCCGCACACCTCATCACCCGGCGACATGCCATGAACACGCTTGCCGATGGCCTCGACCTCCCCGGAGAAGGAACTGCCCAGGATCGTCCGCCGGGGGCGGAAGAGGCCGAACGCCAGCCGTGCCGGCACCCCGAAACCAGCGGGGAACCGGGCACCTCGGATACGCGCGTCTGCCGAGGTGACCGCCACCGCCTTGACGCGCACCAGCACCTCACCGTCACGCGGCTCGGGCTGTGGGACCTCGCCGATGCGTATGACGTCGGGGGCCCCGTACCGGTTGGCTACTGCTGCCTGCATGACCGCTCCTTACGAGTGTAAGTCTGTGGCTCGAAGGTAGCCTTACTGGTGTAAGGAAGCAAGGCCGATTCGGGAGGTTCCCCCATGCCCCGGCGTCCAGCGCTCAGTCACGAGCGCATCATCGAGGCCGCAGTCGAGGTCGCCGACCGCGGCGGCCTCGACCAAGTGAGCATGCGCAACGTCGGCAAGGAGCTCGGCGTCGAGGCGATGTCGCTCTACCATCACATCGCCGGCAAGGACGCGCTGCTGGACGATCTGGCGAACTGGGTCTTCACCGGGATCGAGCTGCCGGGGCCCCGGCAGCCGTGGCGACAGGCGATGACGGACCGCGCCGCCTCGGCCCGCGCCGCCCTGTCGCAGCACTCATGGGCCCTTGGTCTCATCGAATCGCGCCGCGCCCCCGGCCCGGCCCTGCTTCGCCACCATGACGCCGTACTCGGCTGTCTGCGCCGCAACGGATTCTCGATCACGCTGGCGGCACACGCTTTCTCCGCGATCGACGCGTACGTCTACGGCTTCGTGCTGACCGAGCTCAACCTGCCCTTCGACACCGGCGCCGGAGCCGACGAACTCGCCGACGAGATCCAGGGGCAGTTGCCTCCTGGCGCCTACCCGCACTTGGTCGAGCTGATCACCGAGCACGTCGTGCAGCGCGACTACTCCTACGCCGCCGAGTTCGAGTACGGCCTGGGCCTGATCCTCGACAGCCTCGAATCACGTTTGGCGGACCGGCGGGACGGCCTCCTCTAGCGCGGACCAAGGGGCGGCTCACGCTGCGCGTTCCGGCTGGCACACGTTGAGCGGTCATCACGGCCCCGGCACACCCGTGCCCGGCGGTTCGCGCGGCCGGGTGCGGCATCCCCGGCTGAGACGCAGGCCACATCTTCCGGGGTCGAAGTGACCTCCTGGGTCCCGGGGGCATCTGACCGTGCGTGAGCGAGATGAGCGACGAAGGCATCGTCCGGGCCGTGCGGCGGCTGGCGGCGATGGAGGACGAGCGAGACCGGTTGAGTGAGCGGGTCGACAGGCTCCGGGAAGCCGCGACGGCGCAGGAGCTAGCCGAGCGCGACCGGTGGGGCGACGCCATGGCGGACCTGGATGCCCGCATCCTCCTGGAGTCGATCGGCGTGCTCGACGAGATGGGCATGCGCAGCGCTGCGACGGCGGTACAGCACGTAGCCGAGGAAGAGGGACTGCCGGCCACCCTCGCGGAGCAGGACGCCCAGGGCGCTTTCTGAGCAATACGAGCCGCACGCGACAGTGCGGCGGAGGGCTGCCCCGCCTGCCCGACGTGCCCGTGAATGAGCCCGCGAGGCTCCGGCGCTCCAAGGCCCCCTCTTCGTCCGCCCCTCCGTCACGATCAGGTCTCGGACCCGGGGCGGGGTCTTGTTTTCAGCCATGTAATCGATTCCAATCGTCCCTGTAATCGATTCCACGGCGTCGTGCGAGCGGACTGCCCCCTGGTTTCGAGGTGCACGGAAACCACAAGGAGGTGGTCCGGGCATGGCGGGCATCAAAGATGTCGCGGCCGCGGCGGGCGTGTCCGTCGCGACGGTCTCGCGGGTGCTGAACAGTCATCCGTCCGTCAGCGCGGAGGCGCGCACCCGCGTCATCGCCGCGGTCGACGCCCTCGGCTACCGGCCCAACGCCGTGGCGCGCTCGCTGCGCACCGCGCAGACCCGCACCCTCGGCCTGGTCATCAGTGACGTACTCAATCCGTACTTCACCGAGCTGGCACGCTTCGTCGAGGAGGAGGCCCGCGCGCTCGGCTACAGCGTCATCATCGGCAACGCCGACGAGCGGCCCGAGCTCCAGGACCACCACATCCGCACGCTCATCGACCGCAGGATCGACGGGCTGCTCGTCTCGCCCGCCGACGGAGGCTCCCCGCTGATGCGGGAGGTCGCCCAGAGCGGTACACCGATGGTCTTCGTGGACCGCTGGATCCCCGGCATCGACGTCCCCGTCGTCCGGGCCGACGGTACGGGCGCGGTCAAGGACCTGGTGGCACACCTGCACGGCCTCGGCCACCGCAGGCTCGCGATCATCGCCGGGCCCGCGGCGACCACCACCGGCAACGAGCGTGTCGAGGCCTTCCGGGAGGCGATGCGCGAACTCGGCCTCGCGCTGCCGAACGCCTACATCGGGCAGGGCGACTTCCAGGCCGCCAGCGGACGGCGGGCCACCGAGGGGTTCCTCGCCCTGGCCGAGCCGCCCGAGGTCGTGTTCGCCGCCGACAACCTGATGGCTCTCGGCGCGCTGGACGCGATCCGGGCCCAGGGGCTGCGGGTGCCCGACGACATCGCGCTCGCCGCCTTCGACGACATCCCGTGGTTCGTCCACACGGACCCGCCGATCACCGCCATCGCCCAGCCGACCGCGGACCTGGCCCGCGCCGCCGTACGCGCACTGGCCGACCTGATCGAAGGACGGACCCCGCAGTCCGTCACCCTGCCCGCCCGTCTCGTCGTCCGCCGCTCGTGCGGCCGGGACGCGACCGACCAGAGGAGCGACCGGTGAACGCACCGGAGAGGCAACCGGTGGCCACACCGGACGAGTTGCTGCGCATCGAGGGTCTGCGCAAGACCTTCCCCGGCGTGGTGGCACTCGACAACGTCGACTTCGACCTCCGCAGTGGCGAGGTCCATGTCCTGCTGGGCGAGAACGGCGCCGGAAAGAGCACCCTGATCAAGATGCTTTCCGGCGCCTACCGCCCCGACCGCGGCCGGATCCTCGCCGAGGGCCGCGAGGTGCGCATCAACAACGCGCAGGACGCCGAACAGCTCGGCATCGCCACCATCTACCAGGAGTTCAACCTGGTGCCCGACCTGACGGTGGCCGAGAACATCTTCCTCGGCCGCCAGCCGCGCCGCCTCGGCCTCATCGACCACCGGCGCATGCGGGCGGACGCGGAGAAGCTGCTCCGCCGCGTCGGCGTCGATGTGCGCCCGGACGCCAAGGTCCGTGAACTGGGCATCGCCAGGCTCCAGATGGTCGAGATCGCCAAGGCGCTCAGCCTCGACGCACGCGTCCTGATCATGGACGAGCCGACCGCCGTGCTCACCTCCGAAGAGGTCGACAAACTCTTCGCGATCGTCCGGCAGTTGCGCACGGACGGCGTCGGGATCGTCTTCATCACCCACCACTTGGAGGAGATCGCCGCGCTCGGCGACCGCGTCACCGTTCTCCGCGACGGCCGCAGTATCGACCAGGTGCCCGCCTCCACGCCCGAGGACGAGCTCGTCCAGCTCATGGTCGGGCGCAGCATCGAGCAGCAGTATCCACGCGAACGCCCGGACACGGGCGAGGTGTTGCTGTCCGTCCAGGGGCTCACCCGGGACGGGGTCTTCCACGACATCAGCTTCGACGTGCACGCCGGTGAGGTCGTCGGCCTCGCCGGACTCGTCGGCGCCGGTCGCACGGAGGTGGCGCGCGCGGTCTTCGGCGCGGACCCGTACGACGCGGGCACCGTCGACGTACGCGGCGAACGCCTCACCCGGCACGACGTGCCCGCCGCGATGGACGCCGGGATAGGTCTCGTACCGGAGGACCGCAAGGGCCAGGGGCTTGTCCTGGACGCCTCCGTGCAGGAGAACCTCGGTCTGGTCACCCTGCGTTCCGCGACCCGCTCCGGGCTCGTGGACCTGAAGGGGCAGCGTACGGCGGCCGCCCGCATCGCGAAGCAGCTCGGCGTCCGCATGTCCGGCCTCGGCCAGCACGTCCGTACCCTCTCCGGCGGCAACCAGCAGAAGATCGTCATCGGCAAGTGGCTGCTCGCCGATACCCGGGTGCTCATCCTCGACGAACCCACCCGGGGCATCGACGTCGGCGCCAAGGTCGAGATCTACCAGCTCATCAACGAGCTCACCGCCTCCGGCCACGCCGTCCTGATGATCTCCAGCGACCTGCCCGAAGTCCTCGGCATGAGCGACCGGGTGCTGGTCATGGCCCAGGGCCGGATCGCCGGCGAACTCCCCGCGGCCGAGGCCACCCAGGACGCCGTCATGGCCCTCGCGGTCTCCGCCGCCGGGACGCACGAACCCCACGAACCCCACGCACCGAAGAACCACCCCGCACCGAAGAAGGAAGAAGAGGAGGGCCCCCGTGGCCACTGAGACACAAAAGAGTGACACGGGCGCGGGTGGCACCTCCGTGATACGCCGCGTCCTGCTCGACAACGGCGCGCTCAGCGCCCTGGTCGTCCTGGTGGTGGCGATGTCGCTGCTCTCCGGCGACTTCCTGACCGCCCAGAACCTGCTGAACGTCGGCGTGCAGGCGGCCGTCACCGCGATCCTCGCCTTCGGCGTCACCTTCGTCATCGTCTCGGCGGGCATCGACCTGTCCGTCGGCTCGGTGGCCGCCCTGTCCGCGACGGTCCTGGCCTGGTCGGCGACATCGGCGGGCGTACCGGTCGTCCTGGCCGTCGTCCTCGCGATCGTCACAGGCATCGCCTGCGGCTTCGTGAACGGCGCCCTGATCTCGTACGGCAAACTCCCGCCGTTCATCGCGACGTTGGCCATGCTCTCGATCGCCCGCGGTCTCTCCCTCGTCATCTCGCAGGGCAGCCCGATCGCGTTCCCCGACTCCGTGTCCCGGCTCGGCGACACACTCGGCGGCTGGCTCCCCGTACCGGTCCTCGTGATGATCGCGATGGGCCTGATCACGGCGCTCATCCTCGGCCGCACTTTCATCGGCCGCTCGATGTACGCGATCGGCGGCAACGAGGAAGCGGCCCGGCTCTCCGGTCTCCGCGTCAAGCGCCAGAAAATCGTCATCTACGCGCTCTCCGGCCTCTTCGCCGCCGTCGCGGGCATCGTCCTGGCCTCGCGCCTCGTCTCCGCCCAGCCGCAGGCCGCCCAGGGCTACGAGCTCGACGCCATCGCCGCGGTCGTCATCGGCGGCGCCAGCCTGGCCGGCGGGGTCGGCAAGGCGTCCGGCACCCTGATCGGCGCGCTCATCCTCGCCGTGCTCCGCAACGGCCTCAACCTGCTCTCGGTCTCCGCGTTCTGGCAGCAGGTCGTCATCGGCGTCGTCATCGCGCTCGCGGTCCTGCTCGACACCCTGCGCCGCAAGACCGGTTCGGGCGCGGCCTCCTCGGCCGGAACGGCCCCCGGCGCACCGGGTTCCGGGCGCAGGGGAGCGCTCAAGTTCGCCGGAGCGGCGCTCGTCGTGGCGGTCGTCGTCGGCGGGGTGTCCTACGTCAACTCCGGTTCGTCCGGGGGAACGACGAAGGTCGGCATGTCCCTCTCGACGCTCAACAACCCCTTCTTCGTGCAGATGAAGGACGGCGCACAGGCCGAGGCCAAGAAGGCGGGTATCGACCTCACCGTCACCGACGCCCAGAACGACGCCTCCCAGCAGGCCAACCAGCTCCAGAACTTCACCAGTTCGGGCGTCTCGTCCATCATCGTCAACCCGGTGGACTCGGACGCCGTCGGCCCGGGCGTCCGCAGCGCCAACAAGGCTGGCATCCCGGTCATCGCCGCCGACCGCGGTGTGAACAAGGCCGACGCCGCCACCCTCGTCGCCTCCGACAACGTGGCGGGCGGAAAGCTCGCCGCCGACGCGCTCGCCGACAAGCTCGGCGGCAAGGGCAGCATCGTCATCCTCCAGGGCACGGCGGGCACCTCCGCCAGCCGCGAGCGCGGAGCGGGCTTCGCCGAGGGGCTCAAGGCGTACCCGGACATCAAGGTGGTCGCCAAGCAGCCCGCGGATTTCGACCGCACCAAGGGCCTGGACGTCATGACCAACCTGGTCCAGTCCCACCCGGGCATCACCGGCGTCTTCGCGGAGAACGACGAAATGGCGCTCGGCGCGGTCAAGGCGCTGGGCAGCAAGGCCGGCACGTCCGTGTCGGTCGTCGGCTTCGACGGCACCCCGGACGGCCTGAAGGCGGTCGGGGCCGGGACGCTGTACGCGTCGGTGGCCCAGCAGCCCGGAGAGCTGGGCAGGATCGCGGTCCAGAACGCCGTCAAGGCGGCGAAGGGCGAGAAGGTCGAGAAGACGGTGAAGGTGCCGGTCAAGGTGGTCACCCGCGAGAACGTCGCCGACTTCTCCTGACGCCGCCCCTGCAGCCCTGACCGACCGACGAAAGCAGGAAGCAGAGAAATGCCCGACAACGCACCCGGCGACGACCGTTACGACCTCCTGGTCGTCGGGTCGGCCAACGCCGACCTGGTGATCGGCGTCGAACGCCGCCCCGCCCCCGGCGAGACGGTGCTCGGCTCCGACCTGGCCGTCCACCCGGGCGGCAAGGGCGCCAACCAGGCTGTCGCGGCAGCCAGGTTGGGAGCCCGTACGGCTCTGCTCGCCCGGGTCGGCGACGACGACCACGGCCGCCTCCTCCTGGAGACCCAGCGCACGGCGGGCGTCGACACCGACGGCGTCCTGGTCGGCGGCGCCCCGACCGGCGTCGCGCTGATCACCGTGGACCCTTCGGGCGACAACAGCATCGTGGTGTCCCCGGGCGCCAACGGCCGCCTGACTCCCGAAGACGTACGGGCGGCGGCCCCGCTGCTGGCGGCCGCCCGGGTGGTCTCCGTACAACTGGAGATCCCCCTGGACACGGTCGCGGAGACGGCCCGCGGCCTGGCTCCCGGGTCCCGACTCGTCCTCAACCCGTCCCCGCCCGCCCCGTTGCCCGACGAGGTGCTGGCCGCCTGCGACCCGCTGGTGGTCAACGAGCACGAGGCGCGCTACACCCTCGGCGAGGCAGCGGGCGAGAACCCGCACGACTGGGCCCCGGCCCTGCTCGCGCTGGGCCCGCGCTCGGTCGTGATCACCCTCGGCGCCGCGGGCGCGCTGGTAGCCGACAGCCGCACGGACTCCCTGGACCACCTCGTCAGCCCGAAGGTCGAGGCCGTCGACACGACGGGGGCCGGGGACGCGTTCACCGCCGCCCTGGCCTGGCGCCTGGGCCGGGGCGACGACCTCCGGGAAGCGGCGGCGTTCGCGGTACGGGTGGGGGCGGCGGCCGTCACTTCGAGGGGCGCCCAGGCATCCTTCCCGACGCTGGAGGAGGTCGACGCGCTGTGAAGAAGTCCGGCATCCTCAACCGCCACCTGGCCGGAGCCATCGCCGAACTCGGCCACGGCGACACCGTGTTGATCAGCGACGCGGGCATGCCGATCCCACCAGGCCCTCGCGTGGTCGACCTCGCCTTCCGCGCCGGAACCCCGTCGTTCGCCGAGGTTCTGGACGGCCTGCTCGACGAGCTGGTGGTGGAGGGAGCGACGGCGGCCCTGGAGGTCCGCGACGCCAACCCGCAGGCCACCCGCCTCCTGGACGCCCGCTTCCCCAACCTGGAACTGGTCCCGCACGACGACCTGAAGGCCCGCACGGCGTCGGCCCGCCTGGTCGTACGGACGGGGGAGGCCCGGCCGTACGCGAACGTGCTGCTGCGGTGCGGGGTGTTCTTCTGACGGGCTGACCGACGCTTCGCGGACGGGCCGCACTCCGGTGAGGGCTGCGGCCCGTTCACGAAAAGGGTTCCTGCCGCTCGCGGTGAGCGCGGTCGAGACCGTGACCGTCCGCCGTCAGGCCGGGGACTGGGCTGGGGCCTGCGCCGCAGTAGGCGTCGACGTCGGTCTCCAGCTGCGTTCCGTCGCTCGTGCCCTCGGCCGGGAACTCGCCACCCATATCCGGGCCGACCCTCGCCATCTGGTCCCTGACCTGTTGCGCTGGCACATGCCGAGGATCGCCCCGCACGGGCTGCAGACCTCGTGGCCCACCCTGCAGCCGGCGGGCCGGAACGTCATCGGCCTGTACCCGACGGAGCACACGGCGCCGCTTCTGGAACGGGGACGATCCCGGCTACGTTCCACCCGGGCCGCCGACGTGGGCGCGGGTCACGGAGATCGGGTAGCTGTCCCGGACGAGGGCTGTGCGCCGCGTCAGCACGCCCCCACCAGCTCCGCCAGCGCCCCCGCCAGCGCGTCGAGTCCCGGTCCCGCGGGCCCGCCCGGCTCGCTCATGTACGTGTCGCGGCGGATCTCGATCATCAGGGCCGTGACCCGGCGGTCCGTGCCGTAGTGCTTCAGCGGGACGTACGTACCGGCGAACGGGCTGTCGACGCCCGTACCGCCGAAGCGGGCGAATGCCGCCTCCGCCAGGGACCGCAGCTTTGGCGGGGTGTGGAACGGGTCGGTGCCCAGGCAGACGGGCGGGCGGGGGCCCGTGCCGTGGAGTTCGTACGGGAGGGGCGCCGTCGGGTAGGAGTGGACGTCGACGATCACCGCCTGGCCCGTGGCCGCGATCCGGGCGTCGACCGTCTCCGTCATCGCCTGCGCGTACGGGTGGAAGTAGCGCTCCAGCAGCGGGCGTTGATCGGCGTCCGGGGCGCGCAGCCGTTCGCGGTGGGTGGTGTGCGTGTAGACCGCGCCCATGCCCACGGCGCGCATCTCCTCGCGGTCGTCGGGGAAGCGCTCGGGGTCGACGACCAGGCGGGAGAGGGCGTTGATGTGACGCCAGGGCCGGATGGCGCACGCCTCGGCCGCCCGGGTGGCCAGTTCGGCCGTGTGGGAGTCGGTGATGTGGTCGAGTTCCCGCTCCAGAGCATCGTCGTCCAGCAGGATTCCGTCGCGTACCTCCGCCGGAATCGCCCGGGATCCGTGCGGTACGTGCAGCAGTACCGGGGAATCGGGGCTTCCGGGGACGAGGTGGAACGACGGCTGGGGGGCGGTGCTCATGGAGCGGGTCCTTCACGGGCGGGGGAGGGGCCCCGATTGTTTCACCCGTGGTGTCAGTTGGCGGAGCCGATCACCGGGTAGTGGTCGGAGAGGTTCGTGTACGTGTAGGTCTTGCCCCAGCTGGAGACCGTCCAGGGGGCGCTCTGCTCCTTGATCACGTCGTTCTTCCAGCCTGACGGCTTCGCGTGGCCGGCGCGGTGCAGGACGTGGTCCAGGTCCTCGCGGGGGTCGTTCGGGTAGCGCTCGGCGGCGATCGAGTTGTCGCGGGTGTCGAAGGAGTAGGGGTGGCCCGTCTTGGTGTCGGCCGCCGTCAGGTCCGCGTCCTTGAGGAAGGAGGCGTACTCGGCGGAGTGTCCGTCCACGTTGAAGTCGCCCGCCACGATGACCTGTTCGGAGGCCGGGATCTTCTTGGCGTCCAGGAAGGCGTCCATCGCCTTGAACTGGAGACTGCGCATCCGGGCGGCCTCGCCCGCCGAACAGCCGGGGTCGGTCGACTGGGCGTGGGTGCCGACGACGTGGACGCGGGTGCCGTTGACGTTCAACACCGTGTAGGCGAAGCCCTTGTTGGACCACCAGTCGCCGCCGCAGGCATCCTTGAAGACGTACTGCTCCTTGCGCACGATCGGCCACTTGCTGAGGATCGCGACGCCGCCGTCCTCCGGGGTCGTCGCCGAGTACGAGCCGCTCGTGGCGTCCCAGCCGCTCTTGCTCCGGCCGACCACCGGGGTCTGGTACGGGTACTGGGCGGCGGAGTTCCGCAGCAGGGCGTCGGAGGCCCCGTTGTCGAAGGCCTCCTGGATCACGACCACGTCGTTGCCCCGGAAGAACGAGGTCTTCGGGATCTCCGCCGCCCGGTGGTCCTGGCCCCAGTTGGGATACAGGGTCTTGCTGAAGATGAACGCGTTGTACGAGAGCACCCGCAGCGACGGGGTGTCGGCGGTGGTGGCCGCCGCTGCCTGGGGCGTGTTCACGGCCAGGGGGACGGCGGCGAGCGCGGCGGAGAGGGCCACGCCGGAAAGGCGGCGGAACGTGGAGTGCGGCACGAGGTCTCCTGCTGAATGAGTGGGGGCGTACCGGGTGGCACCCATCAAAGCAGCGGGAGTTACCCACGGGTAGACATCGGATGCCGTGAGTCTGTCCGGGCGAATGCCATCAGGGTTCGGTCGTCGACCCGCTCGGCCGCGCCCGGTTCACCTCAGCCCAGCTCGGCGTAGACGATGAGGTTGTCCACGGGGTGCCCCTCCGTGTCGAACGCGCCGTCGCACGTCACCAGCCGCAACGTGCTGGCCTGGGTGGCACCGTAGACGCGCTCGGTGGGGAACGCTTCCTTGGCTACGGCCTCCTTGCCCGTGACGGTGAAGCGCAGCGACTTCCCGTCGCCGCCCCGGACGCGTACCTCGGCGCCCTTGCGGATGTTCTTGAGGTCGTGGAAGACGGCCCGGCCGAAGCGGGTGTCGTTGTGGCCGATCAGGACGGCCGGCCCCGGACGGCCGGGTACGGATCCGCCCGTGTACCAGCCGGCCGTCATGCCCTTCTCCGCGGGTGGCACCTCGACCGTGCCGTCCGCGTTGAGCCCCAGGCGCATGAGGGAGCTGCGGATCTTGAGGGAGGGGATGGTGACCTGGATGGGGGCGGCCGAGGCGTCCGTGGGGGACGGTTGCCCTTGCGTGGTCGTGGAGGTCGGCGCCGAGGACGCCGGAGCAGACGCTGCCGCCGGGGGTGCGGCGGCCGACGGTGCCGGTCCCGCGCAGGCCGTGAGGGCCGCGCAGGTGACAATCGCGGTCAGCAGAGCGGCCGTTCGGGGACTGCGGGAGAAGCGGGGGGTGTGCATGGGAGCTCCAGGGGCGAGCACCGGGCGTGGCGCCGCCCCGGTGCGGGACGGCGCCACGATCGGTGTGGAGGGGCGGTGATGACTACCGGTCAGCCGTTGCGGCGGCGCAGCACGAGCGTGCCCGCACCCGCGAGCAGCGCGGCTCCGGCCACCGAGCCGGCGAGGGCCGTCGTGCTGTTGTCGCCGGTGCCGGTCGGGCGCTCACCGGCCGCCACGCCACCACGCGGCGCGACCGCCGGGGCGGGCGTGGCCTCACGGGGTGCCTCGGATGCCGCGGGTGCCGGGCGGTCGCCCGCCGCGACGCCGCCACGCGGGGCGACGGAGGGGCGGTCCTCCTTCGGCGCGGCCTCGGCGGCCTTCGCGGCCTTCGCCCGCTCCGGCGACACCTCCGGGGCGCTCTCGGCGGGCGCCGACGGCCCCGGCGTCGCGTCGGCGAAGGCGGCGGTGGACGGGATGAGGACCGCGCCGGCCGCTACGGCGGCGAGCACGGCGGTGCGCAGGGAGAGGCGAGCGGTCAAAGCTGTCATACGGATGGCTCCATTCCATACGTCGCCCCATGGCAGGCCCGGGTGCCGTTGTGCACCGGGTACGGGGCAGGGAGCCAGGCTGACCGGAAGTTATGAGGAAGCTGTCAGGACGCTGTGGTCATCCCATCAGGGCCACCGGCCGCCGCAGCTGCCGGTCAGGGCGTCGGCGCGGCGGCCGGGAGCCGGAGCGTGAAGGTGGAGCCCTCGCCCTCCGTACTGGTCGCGCTCGCCGTTCCGCCGTGCGCCTCGGTCAGCTTCCGGACGATGGCGAGGCCGAGCCCGCTGCCTCCCGTGCGGCGGCTGCGGGACTTCTCCGCACGCCAGAAGCGGTCGAAGACGTACGGGAGGTCCCCGGCCGGAATACCGGACCCGGTGTCCGCCACCTCGATCACCACCTCCCTGGCTCCGGGCCCGGCCTCGGACCTGGCCTCGGGCCCGGCACCGGCCCCGAAGGGCCCGTCCCCGCCCTCGTACGCCCGCAGCGTCACCGTCCCGCCCGCCGGTGTGTGCCGTACGGCGTTGGAGACCAGGTTCCCCACTGCCTGCCGCAGCCTGACCGGGTCCGCCCGCACCATCGCGGCCGCCCCCGCCCCCGCCTCCACCGTCAGCGTGACCCCCGCCGCCTCCGCGCGGGCCTGATGGGCGGCGGCGACCTGGCTCAACAGCTCCCCGATGCGCACCGGTTCGGGGTGTAGCCGCAGCACCCCCGCGTCGGCGGCCGCCAGGTCCTGGAGGTCGTCGATGATGTGCTGGAGCTGCACCGCCTCCTCCAGCAGCGAGGAGACGAACGCCGGATCCGGGTCGGCCAATCCGTCCTGGGCCGCCTCCAGCCAGCCGCGGATGTTGCTCAGCGGGGTGCGCAGTTCATGGGCGACATCGCTGACCATGGCCTTGCGCTGCTCCTCCAGGCGCGCCCGGTGCGCGGACATGTCGTTGAACGCGGCGGCCAGCCGGCCGATCTCGTCGTCCCCCGAGACCGGTACGGAGGCGTGCTCCTGACCGTCTCGCATCCGCTGCGCGGCCCCGGTCAGCGCGTGCAGCGGGCGGACCAGCCGGGCGCCCGCGAGCACCGAGGCGCCCACGGTCAGTGCCAGGACCAGCGCCGCCGCACCGGCGATCTTCGCGGTGTTGGCGGGGGAGAGGTCGAAGCCGGGCACGGTGGCGCCGCCCTCGTCCCCGATGAACAGGAGCGCGGGGGAGGCCACGTACGAGCTGAGTTGTTCGCTGCGCGCCGTCCCCACGCATGAGGCGATGGCCCGGTCGTCCTCCCCGGTGAACTCCCGGGGCGGCTCGACGGCCGGGGCGGGGCCCGCCTCGCGCGCGTCGGTCGGCAGGGGAGCGGGCAGAGGGCCCGGCACGGGTACGGCGACCCCCTCGCCCCACGACAGGTCCCGGTTCAGCCGCACACCGGTGCGGTCCTGGCGCTTCAGGCAGGCGTCGGCCAGCTCGTTGAGCGCGGTGAGCGCCTTCTTCTCCGTACGGGTGGGAGCGTCCAGGTTCGCCGGGTCGCACCGGGTGCCCAGCGCCCGTTCGGGGTCGTTGCCCACCATCTGCACCCGGGGCCGGCCGCTCGGCCCGACGATCACGTCCGCGGCGACCCCCACCCGGTTCAGGCACTCCGCGTTCCGGTCGGCCGCCCGCCGCAGCGCCGCCCGTTCGGCCGCCGGGAGCAGGAACGGCCCCACCGCCCGCGGGTCGATCCGGTCCGCTGCCGTGCCCTGTCCCTCGGTGCTCCGGGCGGCCAGCACGGTGTCCACGGACAACGGGTCGACCACCGCCGAGGCTTCCGGCGGCAGAGCGGGCGGAGTCGCCGCGGTGGCGGAGTCGGCCAGCGGCTGCCTGCTCTGCGTGGTCAGCGCCACGCGCCGGCCCGACTGCTCGGCCAGTTCCCGTACGGTCGCGTCCACCCCGTCCCAGGTCGGGTGGCGGGCCGCGTAGCCGAGCAGGGTGTCGTAGATCCGGGCGTCGGCGGTGAGGTTCTGGCCCTGCTCCTGCAGAATCGCGCCCGAGGTGGTCTGGACGGCGAGCCAGGCCGTGGCCGCCACCGAGCACGCGGCGACCAGCGCCGACACACCGAGCAGCCGGCCCAGCAGGCTCCGCCGCAACGGCACCCGGGCGGACCGGTCCCTACGCACGCCGTGCGGCCTTCGCCGGGTCGGTCAGCTTGTAGCCGACCCCGAAGACGGTGAGCAGGCGCACCGGCCGCCGGGGAGCGGGTTCGATCTTCTTGCGCAGGTTCATGACGTGCACGTCGACGGTCCGGTCGCTGATGTAGCGGTCGAAGCCGTGCAGCTCCTCCAGCAGTCGCTGACGGCTGAACACCCGGTCGGGGCCGGCCGCCAGTGCGGCCAGGATCCGGAACTCGCCTCGAGTGCACTCCACCGGTTCGCCGTCCACCGTCACCTCGTGCCGCTCCGGATCGACCACGAGGCCGCCCACCCGCAGAACGTGGTCGTCGGCCGCTGATGCCGCACCGCCCGGCCGTCGCGCGCGGCGCAGCAGCGTACGGACCCGGGCCATGAGCTCACGCGGGCTGTACGGCTTGGTCATGTAGTCGTCCGCGCCGAGGTCGAGCCCGAGCAGCAGATCGTCCTCGGTGGTGCGGGCGGTCAGCATCAGCACCGGCAGCTCCCGGGCCTCGGCCCGCAGCACCCGCACCACGTCCAGGCCGTCCGCCCGGGGCATCATGACGTCGAGAACGAGCAGGTCGGGTTCCTGGTGCCTCACGGCGTCGAGCGCGGCCAGGCCGTCGCCCACGATCCGTACGGCATGTCCCTCCCGTTCCAGATAGCGGCGTACGAGTTCGGCCTGCTTCTCGTCGTCCTCGGCAACTATGACGTCTGCGCACACGCCCCCGATCGTAGAGCGGGGCCGCTGCGGGGTGCGGAGGGGGCGGGTGCCGGGCGGCGGAGGGGATGGCGTTCCGGCGCCGAACCGGAGGCGGTGAGTTCCGGTGTCGATCTTGTGATCAAACCTGCGCAGATGTCGTACGGGAGTGATCGAAGCATCGTGGGGAAGCGGGCGGGAGTGGGCAGAAAAGGGAGTGATTCCGCCCCGTCGGTTCACGGAACCTCCTTATAGTGGTGCCGCGTTGATCGTATGGTCGCAACGCGCGAAGCCGTCGCCACTGGAGTCCGTACGATGACGAACCCCTCGTCCGCCACGCCCGCGTCCCCGGCCGGTGGAGGCGGTGGCTGCCCCATGGGCTCCGGCAACGGAGCCGTTCCGCTCAGCGGGCCCGGCTTCCACACCGAACCCCAGGCGCTCTACCGCACCATGCGGCGCGACCACGGCCCCGTCGTCCCGGTCGAACTGCCCGGTGGCTTCCCCGCCTGGCTCGTGATCGGCTACCGGGAGCTCCACCAGGTCACCAGCGACGGGGAGCTGTACCCCCGGGACGTCTCCCTGTGGAACCAGTGGGAGAACATCCCCGCCGACTGGCCGCTGCTGCCCATGGTGGGAAGTCCCATGCCGTCCATCTACTTCACCGCCGGAGCCGAGCACCGGCGCCACGTGCGGATGGTCGTCCCGGCGCTCGAAGAGGCCGACCCCTTCGAGATCCGGCAGCACTGCGAGCAACTGGCGGACCGGCTCATCGACGCCGTGTGCAGCCGGGGCACCGCCGACCTGGTCGCCGAGTTCGCCGAGCCGCTCCCCGTCCTCGTGCTCGCCCGGCTCGTCGGCTTCCCCGACGACGAGGGCGCCGGCATCGCCCAGGTGCTCAAGGACCTGGCCGACGGCGGTCCGGGCGCCCAGAAGGCCCACGTGCGCTTCGGCGAGCACATGCACCGGCTCGTCGCGGCCAAGCGGGCGCACCCCGGGGACGACGTGACCTCACGGATGCTCGCCCACCCCGAACCGTTCACCGACGAGGACTACGCGCTCGACCTCATGGCCATCACGGCCGCCGGGCACCTGACCACCGCCGACTGGATCAGCAACTCCACCCGGCTCATGCTCACCGAGGACCAGTTCGCCGACGCCCTCTCCGGCGGCCGGCACAGCGTCGCCGAAGCCATGAACGAGGTGCTCTGGGAGGACGGGCCGACCCAGATCCTGGCCGGCCGGTGGGCCTCGCGCGACGCCCGGCTCGGCGGGCAGAACATCGCCCGCGGCGACATGCTGCTCCTCGGCCTCGGCGCCGCCAACGCCGATCCGCACATCCGGCAGCAGGTCACCGACCAGGTGGTCCGCTCCGGGCGGGGCGGCAACAGCTCCCACATGGCGTTCAGCCACGGCGAGTACCGCTGCCCCTTCCCCGCGCAGGAGATCGCCGAGATCATCGCCCGTACCGGCATCGAGGTGCTGCTGGACCGGCTGCCCGATCTCGAACTGGCCGTACCGGCGACGGAGCTGGTGCGCAGGCCCTCCGCCTTCCTGCGCGGGATGACCGCGCTGCCCGTCCGCTTCACCCCCGTACGCACGACAGGAGACGCGTTGTGAAATGCCCGCACACCGGAGCCGCGGAAACCGACCTGAGCGCCGGGACCATCACCATCGACCCCATGGTCCAGGACCTGGACGGTGAGACCGCCCGGCTGCGCGACGCCGGTGTGCTCGCCCGGATCGACCTGCTCGGGGTCCCCGCCTGGGCGGTCACCCGGCACGCCGGGGCGCGTCAACTCCTCGTCGATCCGCGGCTGGTGAAGGACATCAACGCCTGGGGGCTCTGGCGGAGCGGTGAGGTCACGCACGCGTGGCCGCTGATCGGCATGATCGACGCCGGGCGCTCCATGTTCACGGTCGACGGGGCCGAGCACCGGCGGCTGCGCACCAAGACCTCGCAGGCGCTCACCCCCCGGCGGCTCGAAGCGATCCGCCCGGCCATCGAGAAGTTCACCGACGAACTGCTGGTCGACCTCGGCGCGGCGCGGGGCGAGGACGGGGTCGTCGACCTGAAGGCCGTCTTCGCCCAGCCGCTCCCGATGCGGGTGGTCGGCATGCTGATGGGCGTCGACGAGTCCCAGCATGCGATGCTGACCCGGCAGTACAAGGCGTTCTTCTCCATGCTCACCCCGCAGGACGAACGCCTCGCGCTCCTGGCCGAGCTGGACGTCTTCTACACCGACCTCGTCCGCGCGAAGACCGCCGAGCCGACGGACGACCTGACCAGCGCGCTGATCCTGGCCGAGGAGGGCGGCGAGCCGCTCACCGAGGAGGAGGTGGTGGGCAACCTGAAGGCGATGGTCGCCGCCGGGCACGAGACGACGATCGGTCTCATACTCAACGCCGTACGCGCCCTCCTCTCCCACCCGGACCAGCTGGCGAAGGTGCGCTCCGGCGAGGTCGGCTGGGACGCGGTGATCGAGGAGACCCTGCGCTGGGACACCCCCACCACCCACCTCCTGATGCGGTTCGCCACCGAGGACGTCACCGTGGGCGACACCGTGATCAAGGAAGGGGAAGGGGTCGTCATCTCCTACCGCGCCATCGGTCGCGACCTCGAGCAGCACGGCGGCGACGCCGACGCCTTCGACATCACCCGCGCCACCCGCAACCGCCACATGACCTTCGGCCACGGCCCGCACATCTGCCCCGGCGCCGCTCTCTCCCGCGTGGAGGCGGCCGTGGCCCTGCCCGCCCTGTTCGCCCGCTTCCCCGGACTGCGGCTCGCCGTCCCGGACGCGGAGATCACCAAGCTGCCGGTGATGACGCAGAACGACATGGCGGCCTTCCCGGTGCTGCTGGGCTGAGGCCCGGGGAGCTCCGGAACGGTTCGCCGTACACCGTTCACGGGCTCCCCCGCCGCGGCACCCCTGGCGGGAGACCCACAGGTGCCCGCACGTGCCTCCCGAGTGAGGTGCGTCACGCAGAGTGAAATTCTTGGCATACATTCCGGCGGACGGGGGAGGGGCCCCGACCGCTGGTGCGGCCGTACCCCGGTCCACCGCGCAGGACGCCCTCGGCCGAACCGGCGAGGGCATTTCGGGTACGGAAGGCAGAACACGACATGTCGGCGCTCAGCACCATCCACATCGACGGCACCTGGCGGGCCGCCGGATCAGGCGCGACGCGCGAGATCCTCGACCCGGCCGACGCCGCCGTCCTGGCCGTCGTCGCCGAGGGCGGCGTCGAGGACACCGATGCGGCGATCGCGGCGGCGCGGCGCGCCTTCGACGACGGCCCCTGGCCGCACAAGCCCGTCGCCGAGCGGGCCGGGCTGCTGCGCCGGGTCGCCGAGCTGCTCCAGCGGGACCGCGAGGAGATCGCGATCACCGAGAGCCGCGACACCGGCAAGACCCTCGAAGAGGGCCGGGTCGACGTCGACGACGTCACGAACGCCTTCCGCTACTTCGCCGACCTCGTGATGAACGAGAGCGGCGGCCGGGTCGTCGACGCGGGCGACCCCGACGTCCACAGCATCGTCGTGCACGAGCCCGTCGGCGTCTGCGCCCTGATCGCCCCCTGGAACTACCCCCTCCTCCAGGCCAGCTGGAAGATCGCCCCGGCCCTCGCCGCCGGCAACACCTTCGTGCTCAAGCCCAGCGAGGTCACCCCGCTCTCCACCGTCCACCTGATCAGGCTGCTCGCCGAGGCCGGACTGCCCGACGGCGCCGCCAACCTGGTCACCGGCGCGGGCGACCCGGTGGGCGCCCGGCTCTCCGAGCACCCGGACGTCGACCTGGTCTCCTTCACCGGCGGCCTCGCCAGCGGTACGAAGGTGGCGCAGGCCGCCGCGCCGACCGTGAAGAAGGTCGCCCTGGAGCTCGGAGGCAAGAATCCCAACGTGGTCTTCGCCGACGCCTGCGCCACCGAGGAGGGCTTCGACACCGCCGTCGACCAGGCCCTGAACGCCGCCTTCTTCCACAGCGGCCAGGTCTGCTCCGCCGGCGCCCGCCTGATCATCCAGGAGAGCATCAGCGAGCGGTTCGTCACCGAGCTGGCCCGCCGCGCCGACGCCATCCGCCTCGGCCGGGGCACCCTGGACGGTGTGGAGTGCGGCCCGCTCGTCTCCGCCCAGCAGCTCGCCAAGGTCGAGGCCTACGTCGCCTCCGCCCGCGAGGAGGGCGCGATCGTCCGGGCCGGCGGGACGCGCCCGAAGCCCAGCGACGTACGCCCCGAAGGCGGCTACTTCTACCGGCCGACCGTCCTCGACGGCTGCCACCGGGAGATGAAGGTCGTCCGCGAGGAGACCTTCGGCCCGATCCTCACCGTCGAGACCTTCCGCACCGAGGAAGAAGCCATCACGCTGGCCAACGACACCGACTACGGCCTCGCCGGCGCCGTCTGGACCACGGACGCGGGCCGGGCCCGCCGGGTCGCCGGACGGCTGCGCCACGGCACCGTCTGGATCAACGACTACCACCCCTACCTTCCGCAGGCCGAGTGGGGCGGCTTCGGGAAGTCCGGTACGGGGCGCGAGCTCGGCCCGACGGGGCTCGCCGAGTACCGCGAGTCCAAGCACATCTACCAGAACCTCAACCCGCGCCCCCAGCGCTGGTTCGCCGGCTGACACCTGCGGGGGCCCCGAAACGGCTGGACCCCGGGGCCCCGCCCGGCTGTTCGCAGCACCACGCACACGCACGAACCTTGCAGAAGGAGCAGTGACCGATGCCTCCCACCCCCCGCAGCACCGCTGTCCCCGACCCCGACGGCCCCGTGGCCGACTACGTGATCGTCGGCGGCGGCACCGCCGGATCGGTCATCGCCTCCCGGCTCACCGAGGACCCGGACGTGACCGTCACGGTCATCGAGGGCGGCCCCACCGATATCGACCGCGACGACGTGCTGACCCTGCGCCGCTGGCTCGGCCTCCTCGGCGGCGACCTCGACTACGACTACCCCACCACCGAGCAGCCGCGCGGCAACTCCCACATCCGGCACAGCCGGGCCCGGGTCCTAGGCGGCTGCTCCTCGCACAACACGCTCATCAGCTTCAAGCCGCTGCCCGGCGACTGGGACGAGTGGGCCGAGGCGGGCGCCGAGGGCTGGGACGCGGCCGCGATGGACCCGTACTTCGCCAAGCTGCGCAACAACATCGTCCCGGTCGACGAGAAGGACCGCAACGCCATCGCCCGCGACTTCGTCGACGCCGCCCAGGCGGCGGCCGGGGTCCCGCGCGTGGACAGCTTCAACCGCAAGCCGTTCCACGAGGGCGTCGGCTTCTTCGACCTGGCCTACCACCCGGAGGACAACAAGCGCTCCTCCGCCTCGGTCGCCTACCTCCACCCGCACATCGAGGCCGGTGACCGCCCGGGCCTTCGGATTCTGCTGGAGACCTGGGCCTACCGGCTGGAGTTCGACGGCACCCGCGCCACCGGCGTACACGTCCGGACGAAGGACGGCGAGGAGATCCTCCTGCGAGCGGCCCGTGAGGTCATCGTCTGCGCGGGCGCGGTGGACACACCCCGGCTGCTGCTGCACTCCGGGATCGGTCCGCGCGAGGACCTGGAGGCGCTGGGCATCGATGTCCGCCACGACCTTCCGGGCGTCGGCGAGAACCTGCTCGACCACCCCGAGTCCGTCATCGTCTGGGAGACCGACGGGCCCATCCCGGAGAACTCCGCTATGGACTCCGACGCGGGACTCTTCGTCCGCCGCGACCCCGGCTCCCGGGGCCCGGACCTGATGTTCCACTTCTACCAGATCCCGTTCACCGACAACCCGGAACGGCTCGGCTACGAGAAGCCCGAGCACGGGGTGTCGATGACGCCGAACATCCCCAAGCCGCGCAGCCGGGGACGCCTCTACCTCACGAGCGCCGACCCCGAGGTCAAGCCGGCCCTGGACTTCCGCTACTTCACCGACGAGGACGACTACGACGGCCGCACCCTGGTCGACGGCATCAAGCTCGCCCGTGAGATCGCGGCCACCGAACCGCTCGCCCACTGGCTCACCCGCGAGGTCTGCCCCGGCCCCGAGGTCACCTCGGACGAGGAGATCAGCGAGTACGCCCGCAAGGTCGCCCACACCGTCTACCACCCGGCGGGCACCTGTCGGATGGGCGCCACCGACGACCGAGAGGCCGTCGTGGACCCGCAGTTGCGCGTCCGGGGCCTTGAGGGCATCCGGATCGCCGACGCGTCCGTCTTCCCGACCATGCCCGCCGTCAACCCGATGATCGGAGTCCTGATGGTCGGCGAGAAGTGCGCCGAACTCCTTGGCGACCAGGCGCGTGACGCCGTCCCGGTCACCGGCACCAGCACCGGAGGTGATGTCCGATGACCGCAACAAAGGTCACCGAGGCCGCAGTTGAGGCCGCCGACGAGAACGCCGTGTTCTCCGTACGCAACCTCTGGAAGGTCTTCGGCCCCAAGGCCGACCGCATCCCCGGCAGCGAGCACGCCTCCCTCCCGCCCGCCGAACTGCGCGAGGCCACCGGCTGCACCGCCGCCGTACGCGATGTCTCCTTCGACGTCCGCAAGGGCGAGGTCTTCGTCGTGATGGGCCTGTCGGGCTCCGGCAAGTCGACCCTCGTACGCTGTCTGACCCGGCTGATCGAGCCCACCAGCGGCACCCTCGCCATCGACGGCGAGGACGTTTTGGCGATGGACCGCTCCCGGCTGCGCGAACTGCGCCGCCACCGCGCCGCGATGGTCTTCCAGCACTTCGGGCTGCTGCCGCACCGCACGGTGCTGGACAACGTGGCCTACGGCCTGGAGATCCAGGGCCTGAGCAAGGCCGAACGCCGCGCCAAGGCGGCTGAGCTGGTGGAGAAGGTCGGCCTCGCCGGCCTGGAGGACCGCCGCCCCTCCCAGCTCTCCGGCGGCCAGCAGCAGCGCGTCGGCCTCGCCCGCGCACTCGCCGTCGACCCGTCCGTCCTCCTCTTCGACGAGCCGTTCAGCGCGCTGGACCCGCTGATCCGCCGCGAGATGCAGGACGAGGTGGTCCGGCTGCACCGCGAGGAGGGCCGCACCATGGTCTTCATCACCCACGACCTCAGCGAGGCGCTCCGCCTGGGCACCCGGATCGCGCTCATGCGCGACGGAGGGATCGTCCAGCTCGGCACGCCCGAGGAGATCGTGGGCTCGCCCGCCGACGACTACGTCCGCGAGTTCGTCCGCGACGTGCCGCGCGAGCAGGTCCTCACCGTCGCCACCGCCATGCGCCCCGCGCTCGCCGGGGAGAGCGAGAGCGGCCCGGCCGTGCGCCCCGACGCCACCGTGTACGAGGCCATCGAGGCGGTCTCCCGCTCCGGCGACCCCGCCGCCCGGGTGATGGACGGCGGCCGGCTCGTCGGCGTCGTCGACCACGCCTGCCTGCTGGACGTCGTGGCCGGCACGACCGGGCCCGGCGAGGCGACCGCCCCCGACGCTCCGGACGGCCCCCGCGAGGTGACCGTCTGATGGCCACCGCCCAGGCCGCCCCGGTCCGCCCCGCGCAAGCGGGCGCGCGCCGGGGGCCGCTGGCCGCCCTCCGCGAACGCCCGGCGGCCGGGAAGCTCCTGCTGCTCGCGCTCGCCGCCCTGGTCCTCGTCCCCCTCGTGCACAGCCGCTGGGGCGGCGGCATCTGGCCGGACGCGCTGACCGCCGACCTCTCGGCGCCGCTCGGCGAGGTCACCGACTGGATCGTCTCCAACCGGGACAACCATCCGCTCTTCCTCTACTTCTTCGGCCACATCAGCAACGCCGTCGTGCTCTCCGTGCGCGGCGTCTACCTGGTCCTCCTGGCGCTCGGCTGGGCCGGAGTCACGGTGCTGGCCGCCGCCGTCGCCTGGCGGGTCGCGGGCGTCAGGCTCGCCCTCACCGCGGCCGTGTCGTTCCTGGTCTGCGGACTGCTCGGCATGTGGGTGCCGACCATGCAGACGCTCGCGCTGATGGCCGTCGCGGTCCTCGCCTCCGTCGTCCTGGGCCTGCTCCTCGGCCTGGCCGCCGGGCTCTCGGACCGCACGTTCCGCGTGCTGCGCCCGGTGCTCGACACCATGCAGGTGCTGCCCGCCTTCGCGTACCTGCTCCCCGTGGTCCTGGTCTTCGGCATCGGCGTGCCCGGAGCGGTCCTCGCCACCGTCGTCTACGCGGCTCCGCCGATGGCCCGGCTCACCGCGCTCGGCCTGCGCGGAGCGGACGGCGGCGTCATGGAGGCCGTCGCCTCGCTCGGCGCGACCGGCAGGCAGCGGCTGCTCACGGCCCGACTGCCGCTGGCCCGCAAGGAGCTGCTCCTCGGCCTCAACCAGACCATCATGATGGCGCTCTCCATGGCCGTCATCGCCTCGGTGATCGGTGCCGGCGGTCTCGGCGACCGCGTCTACCAGGCGCTGTCCTCCGTCGACGTGGGCGCCGCCCTCGCCGCGGGCATCCCGATCGTGCTGCTGGCCGTCGTCCTGGACCGTACGACGGAGGCCGCGGGCCGCCGCATCGGCGCCGAACCCACCGGCCCGGCCCTCCTCCGCGGCCGGCGCGGCTGGACCCTCGCCGCCGTGGCCACCGCCGCCGTCGCCTTCGTCGGACGCCTCACCGACGGCCGGGTCTGGCCCGAGGACGTCACCGTGGCGATCGCCGGGCCGGTCAACACCGCCAAGGACTGGATGGTCGACCACCTCTACACCGGCGTGCCCGTCGTCGGCGGCACCGCCGACCTGGCCTCCCACTTCACCAGCGGCGTCCTCAACCCGCTGCGCAGCGGACTCACCGGCCTGCCGTGGTGGTCGGTGCTCCTCATCGTCGCCGCCCTCGCCTGGACGATCGGCACCTGGCGCACCGCCGCCACCGCCGTCCTCGCGATGGCCGCGATCGGCGTCCTGGGCGTGTGGGAGCCGTCGATGGACACCCTCAGCCAGGTCCTCGCCGCCGTGGCGGTCACCCTGGTCCTCGGTTTCGGCATCGCGATCGGCGCGGCTCGCAGCGAACGCCTGGAGCGGCTGCTGCGACCGGTCCTGGACGTCTTCCAGACCATGCCGCAGTTCGTCTACCTGATCCCCGTCGTCGCCCTCTTCGGCGTCGGCCGCGCCCCCGCCGCAGCGGCGGCCATCGTCTACGCGCTGCCCGCCGTGGTCCGCATCACCACCCAGGGCCTGCGGGGCGTCGACCCGGCCGCGATGGAGTGCGCCCGCTCGCTCGGCGCCACGACCGGTCAGCAGCTCCGCCAGGTGCAACTGCCCCTGGCCAGGCCGTCGTTGCTGCTCGCGGTCAACCAGGCCGTGGTCCTGGTCCTCGCCGTCGTCATCATCGGCGGACTCGTCGGATCGGGCGCACTCGGTTACGAGGTCGTCCTCGGCCTCGCCCAGGGCGACCTGGCCACCGGGCTCGTCGCCGGAGCCGCGATCGTCTGCCTCGGCCTGATGCTCGACCGGGTCACCCAGCCCACCACCCGCCGCCAGCGACAGGAGAGCTGAGATGAACCGCTCCCGACCCCGCCTGCTCGTGGCGCTCGCCTCGGCCACCGCCCTGCTCACCACGGCGGGCTGCGGCGCCGCCGACATGACCAAGCAGTCCTCCCCGTTCGCGGCCCCCGCAGGGGTCAAGACGGTCACCCTCTCCGTCCAGTCCTGGGTCGGCGCCCAGGCGAACGTCGCCGTGGCCGAGCAGCTCCTCAAGGAGAAGCTCGGCTACCGCGTCGACCTCGTCCAGACCGACGAGGTCCCCGCCTGGGACGCCCTCAGCCAGGGCCGCGTCGACGCGATCCTGGAGGACTGGGGCCACCCCGACCAGGAGAAGCTGTACGTCGACGAGAAGAAGACCATCGTCCGCGGCGGCGACCTCGGCGTCACCGGCCACATCGGCTGGTACGTCCCCGAATACTGGGCGGACAAGCACCCCGACGTCACGGACTGGAAGAACCTCAACAAGTACGCCGACGAGCTGAAGACCGCCGAGAGCGGCGGCAAGGGCCAGCTCATGGACGGCTCGCCCTCCTACGTCACCAACGACGTGGCGCTGGTGAAGAACCTGGACCTGGACTACAAGGTGGTCTTCGCCGGCTCCGAGGCGGCCCAGATCACCCAGATCCAGCAGTTCGCCAAGGAGAAGAAGCCCTTCCTGAGCTACTGGTACCAGCCGCAGTGGCTGTTCAACGAGGTGCCGATGGTCGAGGTGAAGCTCCCGGAGTACAGCGACGAGTGCGCGGCCAAGGACCCCGGGGACATCGACTGCGCCTACCCGACGACGCCGTTGCAGAAGTTCCTCAACGCCGACTTCGTGGAGCGCGGCGGCGACGCGGCCTCGTTCCTGAAGAAGTTCCAGTGGTCGGAGAAGGACCAGAACGAGGTCTCCGAGATGATCGCGCAGCAGCGGCTGACGCCGCAGGAGGCGGCGAAGCGCTGGATCGACCGCCACCCGGACGTCTGGAAGAAGTGGCTGGAGAAGGCCTGACGGGACGGACGCTGCCGTGCGCCCCGCACGGCAGCGTCCACTGCCGCACAGCTACCGTGCCCGCACGGTTGCCAGCACGTCCCGGTCCGGCTGAAGCGTCAGGCTCGGTACGGGCTCGATGACGCCGGGCTCGACGTCCAGCTCGAAGCGCCGGGCCAGCACGGCCAGGACCAGCACGGACTCGACCATCGCGAACCGGGTCCCCAGGCAGACCCGGGGCCCGCCCCCGAACGGGAACCACGCGTACTCCGCGATCTCGTCGCCGCCCGTAGGGTCCCAGCGCTCCGGGCGGAACTCCTCCGGTTCGGGGAACCAGCGCTCGTCGCGGTGTGTGGACCACTGGCTGCTCCATACCCGGGTCCCCTCCTCGATCGGCAGACCGCCGAGCCGGGCCCCCTCCTTCGCCACCCCCGTGATCAGCCAGATCGTCGGGTACAGGCGCAGGGTCTCCTTCACCACCGCCTGGGTGTAAGTGAGTTGGCCGTAGTCCTCGAAACCCGGCTCCCGGTCGCCGAGCACCCCGTCCAGCTCCTCGGTGAGCGCGGCCCGCACCCGCGGGTTGCGGGAGAGCAGGTACCACGCCCACACCAGGGTCGAACTGGTCGTCTCGTGGCCGCCGATGTACAGAGTGACCGTCTCGTCGCGGATCTCCTTGTCGCTGAGCCGCTCGCCGCTCTCGTCGACCGCGGTGAGCAACCGGCTGAGCAGGTCGGGGCGTTCGCTCTCCCCGTCGCGATGCCGGGCCACCACCCGCCCCACCTCGGAGTCGATCACGGCGGCCGCCTTCTTGATCCGCGCCCGGCCGGGAGTCGGCACCCAGTCGGGCAGCAGTGCCCCGATCCCCGCGAACTCCTTGCCGATCTCCAGCTGAGCCACATCCATCGCCCGGCCCATCGCCTCGGAGTCCGCCGGGGTGTCCACGCCGAAGATGGTGCGCACCGCGATCTTCTGCGTCAGGGCCGCCATCTCCCGCTTGATGTCGACGCGTTCACCGTCCGCCCACGCGTCGGCCAGCTCCACCGCGGAGGACGCCATGGTCGCCGCGTACGACTTGACCTGCTTGGGCCGCACCGAGGGCTGCACCAGCGAACGTTTACGCCGCCAGTCGCGCCCCCGCGCCACGATGAGCCCGTTGCCCAGCACCGTCCGGAACGCGACGCCGAGCCGGGGCTGGTCGAAGGTGCCCTCGGTCTCGGTGAGCAGCTCGCCTATGCACTCCGGGTCGGAGATGAACACGCACCGGTTGCGCCCGAACCTCCACCGCACCATGTCCCCGTGGCCCCGCAGGAGTTCGAAGAAGGTGAGCGGGTTCCGCCCGAACTGCGGCAGGTTCCCGAGCAACGGCAGCCCTTTGGGGCCCGGTACGAGCGTGTGGCCGCTGGGCGGGGTGTCGAGCGCCGGGCCGGTCTGCGTGGACATCGAAGGACTCCGCTCCCTGGGGCGCGCCACGGGAGGCGCGCAATCGTTCGCACCTCATCGAACGTGATGAGGCCGGCACTCCGCCATGGCACCGGGCCGACCTGACCGGATTCCGTCATCAGCCGTGCGGAGTAAGCGCGTTGTCGAGCGTAGTCGCAGCGGCCGGCCGCCAGACCTGAACAGGGGTTGACGGTGGATCTCCCTACTCCTGCGACCATCGCGTCATGTCCATCGATGCAACGCCGGGCCGCGCCCGCGTGCTGCGGCAGGAACAGGCAGTCGCACCGGACGCCGCCGTCAGAACCCCCGGCCGTCCGGCGGTCTTCGTCTCCCCGGACTCGTCCCTGGCACCGCCGTCCTGGGTGGGCCCGGTGACGATCGGGGGCACGGCCCTGATCACCGCCCGCCACCGCCCGGGCCGCCGACGCCGTAGGGACCGCCCTGGACGGAGTCCTGACCGCACGCCTCACCGACCCCGCGACGGTCACGGGTCCGCTCCCGGTGTCCGAGACACCCTCGGCCCGGCGACCCTGGCCCACCTGGCCCCGGAGGACCTCCGCCCGCCCGAGTCCACCGGCACACGAAGAACTGCCGCACCGGCCGTGCCTCCCCGTCTCGAAACGGTCCCGTTCAGGATCTCCGAGAGCCGGGGAGGCTGCCAGCCGGCCGTAGGCCCCTCAGACCCCGTGCGGCACGTGGGTCGTCCGGCCGCGCCCCCGCGTCAGCGAGTAGCCGAACACGGCCGCGAGCGCGGCGAGCACGCCGCCGCCGATCGTCCACAGCCAGCGGCCGGTCCACCAGCCCGAGGCCCAGCCGTCCTCCGGCTCACCGGCGGCCCGGGCCTGGGAGGCTCCCGAGGCACCCGTCACCGAGATGCCCGGCACCAGCGGCTGCGCGAGCGCGCCGTCCACGTGGTGCGCGCCGCCCTGGTCCACCGAGTCGGCCCGCACCTCGGCCTCGAACGGCAGCCCGAGGTCGTCGGCCGGGAGGTTCACGACCGTCAGCCGCACGTAGTAGCTTCCCGGCAGCGGGTCGTTGGCCCACGGCTCGGACCAGGACCGTACGGTGCGCAGCACACAGGAGAGCTCGACCGCCGACGCGTCGGCCGCCGCCTTGCGGGTCTGGTGGCCGTACTGGCACGCCTGGCGGCGGCGCAGCCCGTCGTACACGTCGATCTGCCAGGTGGAGCCCGAGCGCTTCGCCTCGCTCTCCGGCAGCTTCACCGTCGCCTTCACGGTGGGGCGCTGGCCGGTGTCGGCGGGGAACACCCAGTACAGGTAGTCGCCCGCCGACGCCTGCGCGGTGCCGGACTGCCCCTGCTGGAGCGCGGTCGCCGTGCGGAAGGTGGTGCCGGCCTCGGTCGGACCTGAGCCCTCGTCACCGGGGCTCGCGCTCGCCGTCGGGTCGTCGGCCACGGCCGCGCCCGCCGAGGTGAGCAGGGTCAGCCCAGCGAGCAGCGCCCCGGCGAAGGCGCGCCGCGCACCACGGCCGCGGTGGGAAGTCGTCGTCACCATCAGTTGGTCCTCCATGCGGCGATGCGCCAGCGCGTGAGCCAGCCGGTCAGGAGTCCCGCGACCAGTCCGGTCAGGACGAGGACGCCGAGCAGCCACCAGCCGCGGCCGAGCCCGAAGGCCGCCACGTCGGACGCCTGGTCCGGTGCGTCCACCAGGTCCACGGTCAGCTCGACCGGCAGACCGGGCGTGGTCTTCACCGAGGCGGGCGCGGAGAAGGCGTTGGAGAGCTGGAGGCAGACGGTCTCGGCGGCGGGCTTGCCGCTGCCGTTGTCGCCGTCCTCGATCTCCGCCTTCGGGTAGCGCAGGCCGGACGAGATCACATCCGTACGTCCGGTGCCGGACTCGGAGCCCCGGACGATCTCGCGTCCGGCTTCCGTCACCGCGCGCAGCAGTACGCCGTAGTCGTTGTCGACGGCGCGGTCCGCCGCCACGCTCGCCGAGGCGCGCAGCTCCTGACCGGGCAGCACATCGACGCGGTACCAGCGGTGTTCGCCGATCTCCTCGCGGTCGGTGTAGAGACCCGGCTCCAGCTTGGGCGCGGCGGCGCAGCTGCCCGCCCCCTCGGTGGCCACCGGGGTGACGGCCGGCTCGGCCGCCCGGTCCACCAACTGCTTCACGCGGCGGGAGAGTTCGTCCTTGTGCTGGACGGCGGTGTACGTGCCGCCGGTGGCCTCGGCGATGCAGGTGAGCTGCTGGCGGATCTTGGCGTTGGGCACCAGGCCGAGGGTGTCGATGACCAGATGGGTACCGCGCGCGGCGATCTCCCGGGCCACCTCGCACGGGTCGAGCGGACCACAGGTGTCCTCGCCGTCCGTGATGAGGACGATCCGGCGGGTGGCCTCGCCGCCTTCGAGGTCGTCGGCCGCGCCCAGCAGTGCCGGGCCGATCGGGGTCCAGCCGGTGGGGGCGAGGGTGGCGACGGCGGTCTTGGCCTCGGTGCGGTCCAGCGGGCCGACCGGGTAGAGCTGCTTGGTGTCCTTGCAGCCGACCTTGCGGTCGTCGCCCGGATAGTCGGCGCCCAGGGTGCGGATGCCGAGGTGGACCTCTTCGGGTACCGCGTCCAGGACGTCGTTGAACGCCTGCTTGGCGGCGTTCATCCGCGACTGGCCGTCGATGTCGCGGGTGCGCATGGAGCCGCTGACATCGAGGACCAACTCGACCTTGGGGGCGGGGGTGGCGGGTGGTTCGTCGGCGGCTGCGGGGAGCACGGAGCCGAGCCCGGCGGCCAGGGTGGCGAGCGCTATGCACACCCCGGTCGTCAGCCGATTTCTTGTGATCATCGCCGGATCTTATGGAAAATCAGTTGGTATTCCCAACCGTGGGCGCTGTCGTCCGGTCGCTGCCCGCCGTCAGCCGCCGAGCAGCGGCTCCGAGGCGCGGTCCAGTACCGAGGTGACCCGCTGCCAGGCTCCCAGATCCCGCTGCACCGGGTCGAGTCGGCTGCCCGTGTCACCCGCACCCCAGGAGGTCGCCAGCGCCACCGGGTCCCCGCCGCCCGCGGCGGATGCGGCGAGCGCGGCCGCGCCCAGGGCGACCAGCTCGCCGCTCGCCGGGATGACGAGCGGGCGGCCCGAGAGCCGTCGCACCGTCTCCACCCAGCTCCGCCCCTGCGCGCCGCCGCCGATCAGCCGCAGCGGGCGGGCGGCGACCTCGGGGGCGTCGGGGTCCAGGCCGCAGGCCCGTAGCAGCGTGTCCAGGGCCCGCAGGACGGTGACGGCCGCGCCCTCGTAGGCGGCGCCGAGCAGTTGCTGCGGGGTGGTGTCATGGCGCAGGCCGGTGAGGAGCCCCGACGCGGTGGGCAGGTCGGGGGTGCGTTCGCCGTCGAGGTAGGGGAGCAGTACGGCTTCGCCCCCGGGTGCCGTGTCCTCGCGGTGCAGGCCGAGCAGGGTGGCGACCTTGTCCACGGCGAGCGTGCAGTTGAGGGTGCAGGCCAGCGGGAGGTACGTACCGTCGGCGGAGGCGAAACCGGAGAGCACCGGGTCCGTGGACCGGGTGCGGGAGGCGGCGAAGACGACGCCCGAGGTGCCGAGGGAGAGGACCGGGTGGTCCAGCAGCCCGGCGCCCCCGAGACCGAGGCCCACGGCCGCGCTCATGTTGTCGCCGGTCCCGGCCGCGACGGCGATGCCCGGCGGCAGCCCCAGGGCCTCGGCCGCCGCGTCGGTGAGCGAGCCGACCCGGGTGGCCCCGGTGGGTGCGACCTCGGGGAGGAGTGCCGGGTCCAGGCCGAGGAGGTCCAGCAGCTCGGGGTCGTACGCGCCGGTCGCGGTGGCGTACCAGCCGGTGCCGGAGGCGTCCCCGGGGTCGGTCGCCGCCACGCCCGCGAGCCGCTCGGTGAGGAAGTCGTGCGGCAGCCGTACGCCCACGGCGGCCTTCGCCGCGTCGGGGTCGTTCTCCCGCAGCCACTGCCACTTCGAGGCGGTGATGGAGGCGACCGGGACGGAACCGGTCCGCGCGGTCCAGGCGCCGGGTCCGCCGAGCTCGGCCGTGAGCGCGGCGGCCTGCGGTGCGGACCGGGTGTCGTTCCACAGCAGGGCGGGCCGCAGCGGGCGGCCCGAGCGGTCCAGGACGACGAGCCCGTGCTGCTGTCCGGCCACCGCGATCCCGGTCACCGAGCGGGCGGCCAGGCCCGCGTCCTTCAGCCCGGCCGCCACCGCGTCGCCCAGCGCCCGCCACCAGACCTCCGGGTCGCTCTCCCGCGCGCCGGCCTCCCCGGTGACGACGTGCGGGGCACGTCCCACCGCGAGCTGTTCG
This sequence comes from Streptomyces sp. NPDC006261, assembly GCF_040613515.1. Lineage (NCBI taxonomy): Bacteria > Bacillati > Actinomycetota > Actinomycetes > Kitasatosporales > Streptomycetaceae > Streptomyces > Streptomyces sp. NPDC006261. The sequence continues at coordinate 78,436 of NZ_JBEXSI010000016.1, read as the reverse complement.
CCGGTCACGGCGTCGATCACGGCGGCCTTGGTGGACTGGGTGGAGCTGTCCACGCCGATGACGACGGTACGTGACGACATGGGCGGCCTCTTTCGTGTGGCGGGTGGGGCTTGTGCGGTCCGGCGGGTGGGGCTCATTCGGCTGTACCGCGAACAAATTACGTGATCCGCGGCCCGGGGAACAGGCCTCCGGCGGACTCGCCGCGAACCAGGGGGTTACGCCGGGCGGGGGCCGTGTGCATGATTAGTCATGACACTGAACAAATAGGGGGCCGGGTTTCTGATCCCGGCTCCCGACGGCAGGCGAAGGCGGTCGGACGACGATGACGGAACGCTTCACCCCCACCCCCGAGGACAAGTTCAGCTTCGGCCTGTGGACCGTGGGCTGGCAGGGACGGGATCCCTTCGGCGACGCCACCCGCGCGGCCATCGATCCCGTCGAGTCCGTCCAGCGGCTCGCCGAGCTCGGCGCCTGGGGCGTGACCTTCCACGACGACGACCTGATCCCCTTCGGCTCGACCGACACCGAGCGCGAGGCGATCGTCAAGCGGTTCCGGCGGGCGGTCGACGCCAGCGGTCTCGTCGTGCCCATGGTGACCACGAACCTCTTCACCCACCCCGTCTTCAAGGACGGCGGGTTCACCGCCAACGACCGGGACGTACGCCGTTACGCCCTCCGCAAGACCCTGCGCAACATCGACCTCGCCGTCGACCTCGGCGCCACCACCTTCGTCGCCTGGGGCGGCCGCGAGGGGGCGGAGTCAGGCGGGGCCAAGGACGTACGCGTCGCCCTGCACCGGATGAAGGAGGCCTTCGACCTGCTGGGGGAGTACGTCACCGAGCAGGGATACGACCTCCGCTTCGCCATCGAGCCCAAGCCGAACGAGCCGCGCGGCGACATCCTGCTGCCCACCATCGGCCACGCCCTCGCCTTCATCGAACGCCTGGAGCGCCCCGAGCTCGTCGGCGTCAACCCCGAGACCGGGCACGAGCAGATGGCCGGGCTCAACTTCCCGCACGGCATCGCCCAGGCCATGTGGGCCGACAAGCTCTTCCACATCGACCTCAACGGCCAGTCCGGCATCAAGTACGACCAGGACCTCCGCTTCGGCGCGGGCGACCTGCGCCAGGCGTTCTGGCTCGTCGACCTGCTGGAAAGCGGCTACGAGGGCCCGCGCCACTTCGACTTCAAGCCCCCGCGCACCGAGGACTACGACGGCGTCTGGGCCTCGGCGGCCGGGTGCATGCGCAACTACCTGATCCTCAAGGAGCGGGCGGCCTCCTTCCGCGCCGACCCCGAGGTGCGCGCGGCGCTGCGGGCCTCCCGCCTGGACGAACTCGCGCGCCCGACCGCGGGGGCCGGCCTCGCGGAGCTGCTGGCCGACCGCACGGCGTACGAGGAGTTCGACGTGGACGCCGCCGCGACACGCGGCATGGCCTTCGAGGCCCTGGACCAGCTGGCCATGGACCACCTGCTCGCGGTGCGCTGAGGGTGAAGGGGGTGCCCGGGGCCAGCGAAAGGCCCCGGGCACCCGCGCCTCACACCCCCGACGGCTCCGCGTACGCCACCGGGTCGTCCAGCACGTCCTGCACCACCAGGGCCGCCGCGCCCCGCGCCGCGTCCCCCGCCACCGACGACGCGCGGAGCCGGCCGCTGCCCGGGGGCCAGAGGCCCGAGACCACCCGGGCGGTCAGCTCCTCGTCGGCGGGCGGCGACAGCCACGGCATCAGGCCCCGGTAGATCCCGCCGAGCACCACCGCGTCCGGGTCGACCAGGTTCACCGCACCCGACACCACCCGGCCCAGCATCCGACCCGCCTCGGCGACCGCCGCCACCGTCCGCTCGTCCCCGGCCCGCGCGCGCCGCTCCAGCTCCAGCACTCCGGCGCCGCCCCCGGCCCCCTCGACCCCGGCCGCCCGCAGGAGCGCGCTCTGACCGGCGTACTGCTCCAGACAGCCCCGCGACCCGCACCGGCACTCCGGCCCCTCCGGGTCCACCACCACATGGCCGATCTCCCCGGCGAACCCATGCGCCCCGCGCAGCAGTTCACCGTTCACCACGAGCGCACCGCCGACCCCGATCTCACCGGTCAGATACAGGAAGCTGCGTACGTCACCGAGCCCGCCGAACCACAGCTCAGCCAGGGCCGCGAGGTTGGCCTCGTTCTCCGAGGTGACCGGCAGCGCCTCGTGCCCGGGACGCAGGGCGGCGAGCGCGTCGCCGAACAGATCCTGCGCCGGGACGTCGTTCCAGCCGAGGTTGGGGGCCTGCCTGACCGCTCCGCCGGAGACCAGGCCGGGCAGCGCCAGCGCGGCGCCCACCGGCCGCAGCTCCTGCTCGCGCGCCGAGTCCAGGGTCCGTGCGGCGATCGCGGCCGCCCGGGCGAGGACCTCCTCGGCGGGCGCGCCCCGGTTGTCGAGGTGTTCGGTCTGCCGGACCCGGCCGGTGCCCGCGAGGTCGACGACGCAGACCGAGACGTAATCGATGTTGATCTCCACACCGAGCCCGGCCGGGCCGGTGCGGGCCACCTTGAGCGCGGTGCCGGGGCGCCCGGCCTGCCCGCTGAACGTCTTGCCCGACTCGGTGAGGAACCCGCTGTCCATCAGCTGCTCGACGAGCGAGGAGACCGCGGCCCGGGTCAGCCCCACCCGGGCGGCCACTCCGGCGCGGGTCGCCTCACCGCTCTCGCCCTCGTCCCGCACGGCTCGCAGTACCAGGCTCAGATTGTGCCGTCGCACGGTGTCCTTGTCGGCCTTGGGCCCCAGCGGAGTGAGGATGCTCTTCATATCGTCGCCGAGCCTATGCGATGGCGGGCACGGCGGGCAGCACGACGGAGGCGGCCCCCTCCTCGCACTCCGGGAGGGGGCCGCCCACGGTGTCAGGGCTTCGCGCCGCGGGCCTTCAGCATGTCCGTCATCAGCCCGATCTCGGACTGCTGGCCGCTGACCATGCCCTGCGCCAGATTCCTGATGACGTCCGTCCCCGCCGCTCCGGCCCCCGCCCGCGCCATGTCCACGCCCGCGCGGTGGTGCACGGTCATCAGCCGCAGGAACAGCACCTCGGCCGCCCTGCCCTCGGCCGCCTCCAGCGCCTCCAGCTCGGCGTCGGTGGCCATGCCCGGCATCAGCGAACCGTCACCGGTCGGCTTGACGCTGTGATCCATCCAGGCCATCGGCGGCTTCGCCGAACTCTTCGGCAGACCCCACATCTCCAGCCAGCCCAGCATCATGCCGCGCTGGTTGGCCTGGGTGTTGATGATGTCGTACGCCAGCCGTCGCACATCCTCGTCACCGGTGCGCTCGCGCACGATGAACGACATCTCCACCGCCTGCTGATGGTGGATCGCCATGTCCCGGGCGAACCCCGCGTCCGCCGACTCCTCCGCCGGAGCGGACAGCGCCGCCTTCGCGGACGGGGACGCCGCGGACGGCCGTCCGACCATCAGCGCCACCAGCCCCACCGCGAGCAGCAGCACGGCGGCGCCCGCGAGCACCATCCGCCGGGTGGAGGAGAACGGGCTCGTCACGGAGGTCACTTGTCGAGTCCACCGGTGCAGGCGGCGCCCGGCTCAGGGGTCTGCGGGCCCTGCACGTACTGGGTGAAGAACTTCCCGACGCGGTCGTCGGTGGCACTGTCGACCGTGACCTGCTTGCCCCACGCGCTGAGCATCAGCGGTTCCTTCTGGTCCTTGACCGGGCTCATCAGGGAGTACGGGGTGGACTTGACCTTCTCCGTGAGCGCCTTGACGTCGGCCTCCGAGGCCTTGTCGTTGTAAGTGACCCAGACGGCGCCGTGCTCCAGGGAGTGGACGGCGTTCTCCTTCGGTATCTCGGCTGTGTAGACGTCCGCGTTGCAGTTCATCCAGACCTGGCTGTGGTCGCCTCCGACGGGCGGGTTCATCGGGTAGTCGACCTTCTTCTCCACATGGCCCTGCTTGAGGTCCTTCCAGGTGCGCTCACCGGAGATGGGGGCCTTCGCGGCCTCCTCCTTCTCGTTCGCCTGGTACACGAGGTAGCCGCCTCCGGCGACCAGCGCGAGGACCACGGCGACCGACGCCCCGATGGTGATGAGGCGGCCCCGGCGCTCGCGGGCGCGCTCCTTGCGGCGGGCCTCCTCCAGCTTGGCGCGGCGGGCGTTGGCGGGGGAGTTCTGGTTCTTGGCGGAAGCCATGGAAGGTCCTCGTCGTTCAGCGGATGCGGGGAAGGCAGACGGCCGTGCAGGAAAGCAGAGGGACACAGGGCATACGGGCAGCCGCTCCCGGTCCGGCGCGAGGCGCGGAGACGGGGAGCGGACCCGGTGCTAGATCCGTTGAACCTGGAGACGCAGCTGATCGACGGAGTGGGCACCGTCGTGGGAGGGCCCCCGGATCGCGGCCGCCCCGGTCAGCGGGGCGACTGGCACGACGGCCACGGAGGAGGGGAGCGCCACGGATGCGGACGGCACCGGCAGCACGATGGCCGTCGAGTGGGCCGATCCTCCGTGGCACGAGCTCCCGAGTCCCCGCTCGGCGGGGGTGGCCATGACGACCGGCTCGGCGGACAGCCCGGGCACGGGCGTCAGCGTCCGTACGGGGGCCGGGCCCGGAGCCTTGGCCGCCACCGGCACAGCGGCGGCGGCGGAGGGGGCGACCGAGCAGCAGAAGAGCAGGGACAGCAGGGCGAACACCCAGCCCAGCGAGGCGGGCACGCGTGAGCGGTACCGCTGCCGGTCGGTCCGAGCGCTCACCCTGGTCATGGCCCGTCATCGTAGTAGGTGCATGAAGATTCAAAGAATATGGGTCACCGATTCCGCGGGATAGTGTGCCTCAGTGACCACGCAATCGAACATAGCCGCGGGCTGGTTCCCGGATCCTCATGGCGCACCCCAGCTCCTGCGCTACTGGGACGGCAGCCGGTGGAGCGAGCACACGCACCCCGCCGGCGGGCAGCAGGCCCCGGCCGCCGCAGGGATCCCCGCACAGCACCAGGCTGTGGCTCAGCAGCAGCCTGTCGGCCGGCAGCCCGTCTCCGGTGGGTCGCTCTTCGACCAGCCGGTCCTGGTGGTGAACCAGAAGGCCAAGCTGATCGAGGTGACGAACGAGTACCGGGTGTTCGACCAGCACGGGGCGACCGTCGGCTCGGTCGCCCAGGTCGGCCAGAGCGCGCTGCGCAAGGTGCTCCGGTTCGTCTCCAGCATCGACCAGTACCTGACGCACCGGCTGGAGATCCGCGACGCGCACGGCCGGCCGCAGCTGCTGCTGACCCGCCCGGCGAAGTTCATCAAGTCGCGCGTCATCGTGCAGCGCCCGGACGGGCAGCCGGTCGGCGAGATCGTCCAGCAGAACGCGATCGGCAAGATCAATTTCGCGATGACGGCCGGGGGTGTGCAGGTCGGCGCGATCAAGGCGGAGAACTGGCGCGCCTGGAACTTCGCCATCGTCGACCAGCGCGGCACCGAGATCGCCCGGATCACCAAGACCTGGGAAGGCCTCGCGAAGACCATGTTCACGACGGCCGACAACTACGTGCTCCAGATCCACCAGCGGCTGCCCGAGCCGCTGCTGAGCCTCGTCGTGGCCACGGCCCTGACGGTGGACACCGCGCTCAAGCAGGACGCCCGCGGCCTCGGCTGACGCGCGCGCATACGGACCGACACGGCGCCGCTGTCCCTTCGGGGCGGCGGCGCTGCGCTGTGCCTAGGGTATATCTTTTACAGGTGTAATACCTGTTAACGTGTACGGGTGAGTGATACATCCGCCCGGCTCCGGCAGCCCCTCGTCCGCAGCCTTCCGCTGGCCGCCCCGCTACGCCTCGGGCGCCCCTCGGACACGTGGTTCCTGCCCGCGCTGAGCGTGGTCGTCGCCTCCGCCGTACCGCATCTGACGCTCCTGGCCATCGGCCGCCTCGACCTCGTCATCTACACGATGGCCGGTTCGCTCTGCGCGCTGTACGGCCACGGCCTGCCGTACGCCCGGCGCGCCCGCACCGTGGCGGGCGTCGTGCTCTCCATGACCGCCGGGCTCGCCGTCGCGCTGGTCACCGCCTCGCTCACGCACTCCACCGCCGTGCTCGTCGCCGTCGGCGCGCTCCTCGCCGCCGTCCAGAAGGCGGGATGCGACGCGACCCGGATCGGCCCGCCCGGCCATGTGATCCTCACCTTCGTCAGCTGCGCCGCCCTGTTCGCCCCGCAGCGCCTCGCCCAGGTCCCGGCCCATCTCGCCCTGACCCTGGCCGCGGGTGCGATCGCCTGGCTCGTCTGTACGGGGCCCGGGCTGATCCGCCGTGAAGGGCCCGAGCGCCGGGCCGTCGCCCGCGCCCTCGAAGTGGCCGCCGACTGCGCCGCCGCACCCGGCCCCCGTACCCGGCACGCCGCGGCCGCCGCCGTGCACGCCGCCTGGCAGTGCCTGCTCGCCTCCGGCCGCCCCACCCCCGTACGCCGCTCCCTGGAACGGCTGGTGGTGCACGCCGAGGCGGCCCTCTCTTCTTCGCAGCCGGACCCGGACCGGCTGCGCGCCTGGGCCGCCCTGACCCGCGCGCGGGGACCCGTCCCCGTACCACCACCGGCCCCCGGCGCGGCCGACGAGCTGTACGGGATCGACGCCGAGCGCGCCTCACCGCGCGCCTCCGGCGCCCGCCGCACCCTCCTGCGCAGCCTCGGCCCCGGATCGCACCTGCTGCCCGTGGCCGCACGTACGCTGATCGGCTGCGCGCTCGCCGGCTACCTCTGCGCCGCCCTCGGTGTCGGCCGCCCCTACTGGGCCATCGTCACCGCCGCCTCCCTCTACCAGGCCAACGTCACCCTGACCTGGAACCGGACCCTCCAGCGCACCCTCGGCAACCTCCTGGGCGTCCTGGTCTTCGCCGCCGTCCTGCCGCTCTCCCGCACCGGCCCGCTCGCTCTCGTCCTGTGCTGCCTCTTCTTCAGCTTTGCCGCAGAGGCCCTGATCACGCGGAACTACTGGCTCGGCTCCGTCGCCGTCACCCCGATGGCCCTCCTGGTCCTGGAGTTCGGCGGAGCCCACCCGGCCGGGGAGCTGATCGGCGACCGGGTCCTGGACACCGTCCTCGGCGCGCTCGCCGGGTTCCTCGCGGCGGCGCTCGTCACCAACCGGAGGGCGGCGGGCCGCGTCGAGCGTGCCCTCGAAGCCACCGCACGGGCCCGGACCGATACCGAGAGGGCGTACGCGGACCGGGTTCAGGCCGGCCCCGCCGGGCTCGACCGGGCGCGCCGCACGCTGACCGCGCGCCTCGTCGAACTGCGCGAGGCCGCCGACATCGCGGCGGGGGAGTGGTGGCAGCGCGCCCTGCCCGAGCAGGAGCTTCTCGCGGCCGAGCGGGCCGGACACCGTACGCTCGCCGCGACAGCACACCGGCTGGGCCCGCCGGTCCGCGCCCCGGAGAGGCGGTGCGGCACGGTGGCCCCTGCCCCTTCGAACGGAGCGGCGTGACCGACGACATCGTTGCCTCGGTGGTGCGGCAGTGGCAGGCCGTCAACCCCGAGCTCGACACCGGCCCGATGGAGATCATCGGCCGGATCAACCGCTGCGCCGCCCTGCTCCAGCAGGCGGAGGACGCTCCGCTGCGCTCCGCCGGCCTGACCCGCGCCGAGTTCGACCTCCTCGGCGCCGTACGGCGTACCGACCGGGAGCTCACACCGGGTGAGCTCGCCCGGGAGACCTTCTCCTCCGGCGCCGCCGTCACCAAGCGCCTGCGGGCCCTCCAGGAACGCGGCCTGGTGGACCGCCGTGGCGACGAGCGCGACCGGCGGGTCGCCCATGTCCGTCTCACCGAGGCGGGCCGTGCCCTGGTCGACCGGCTGCTGCCCGAACAGCTAGCGTACGAGCGGGTGGTGCTCTCGGGGCTCGACGCCGGGAGCCGCGGTGAACTCGGCTCCCGGCTCGGTGAGTTGCTTGTGCAGCTGGAGGGGCGGATCGGCGGAGCGCGGCGCTGAGCGCGCACTGTACGAACCGCGGCTCCGGCGGACCGTCCGGGCACGCCCCGACCGGCCCGCCGCACGGCGGTCAGGCGGGCGGCACCGGCGCCAGCAGCGCCGCCGACTCCCGTAGCCGCTCCGCGCGTTCGGCCAGCACGGCGTCACCGGACCGGTCCGCCGGAGCCGCGGCCACCAGGGCGAGCCGGTCGCGCCAGCTGGACCCGGCCAGGGAGACGGCGACCGTGGTCATGCCCGGGACGGACGCGCCCCGGCTGACCGCGTGGCCCCTCCGGCGGATCAGCGCCAGCTCGTCCAGCAGAGCCGTCCGCGAGGTGAGAGTGGCGGGGGTGACCGGTTCCAGCTCCTCGTGCGGGTACAGCGCGCACACCTGGTCCGCCGTCATGCGGGAGAGCAGCAGCAGGCCGCCCGAGCCGGCGTGGGCCGGGCCGGTCCGCCCCAACCCCAGGGCCACCCGCACCGGATGGGGCGATTCGCGCCCGTCCGTGACGATGACCTGGTCGCCGATGAGAGCCACGCTCCACACCGTCTCACCGGTCCGCCCGGCGGCGTCCTCCAGCACGGGCCCCAGCCGGTCGCGGGCCGCGCGGCCGAAACCCGCGGGCCGGCCGAGCCGCACCAGCTCCGGGCCCGCCGCGTAGCCGCGTCCCGACGTGTCCCGGATCGCGAACCCCCGGCTCTCCAGCGTGCTCAGCACCCGGTGCGCGGTGGACCGTCCGACGCGGAGGCGCTCGGCGGCCTCGGTGACGGTGAGGGTGTCATGGGTGAGGAAGAGCCGCATGGCGCGGAGTCCCGTATCCAGCGAAGCGATCGTGTAGTCACCTGTCGCCGTCATGCTTCCGCCCGCTCCCTGTCGTCACTCCGGGTACCCGCCGACGCCACCGCGGGGTGGTGCCGACCGCCATGATCCTCGCTGTGGCACCGCGCGTGTGGGGCGCTCGAAGGGGCCCCTGGAATCTGCGGTCGTATACGCGTCAGCGCGGCGATTTTCCGGGTCACCCGCCCAGTGGTCAGGAATCTGTTCCTTTCGATCCGGTTCGATCACCTGTGCCTCTGTCCTGTTCTGCGGTACGAAACCGACTGCCAGTCGTCCGAATTGACCTTGTATTACCTATTACGGGCTCAACTTCATCCCGGCAGCCGGGACGCCGGTCGTGAGGCGTGGCCCCTTTCCGGCCTCCGTCACTCCTCGCGCACGCTCCACAGCGGTGAGTGGGAAAACTGGCGAGTGTATTCCTCTTCGCGGGCTCCCGCAGGGGGTTGGGTGAATATGCCGATCCCCTGTTCTGATCTGGCTAAGCTCACGCGCAGTGAAGTCGAGTTGATGCGAATTCGAGCACTTGTTCATGAGTCTCCGCTCACGTGCGTATACATCCCGGAATCAACCGCCAGAGGGTTTAGATGGTCCGTGTTGAATCACCGCCGACCGACAGAGAAGTCCCCGTCGTCCGCGTAGTCCTGCCGCCCGTGGTCCTGCTGGCCGGCGCCACCGCCGCCGGCGCGGCCCTGGTGGTCCCGGCCGCGCGGATACCAGTCACCGTGTGCGGCGCGATCGCCACGCTCGTGGTCGCCGTGCTCACCGTGGCGCTGCACCGCCGCAGGCGCGTCATGGCCGCCCAGCGCGCGGAGTACGAACAGCGCATCGCCTACCTGGAACACCGCATCCTCAGCCACGACTCCGAGACCGTGCGGCTCACCAAGGAGGTCATGCCCGCCGCCATCCGGCGTCTGCGCGTGGGCAATTCGCCCGAGGAGGTCATGCGCGACATCGTCGACGCGGACGCCGCCAACCGGCATCTGCCCAAGGCGCTGCGAGAGCAGATCTACCAGGTCCTCGAAGTCATCGACAACGAGGAGGCACGGCGTGATTCCGCGCAGCGCGCCTTCGTCAGCGTCGCCCGACGCGTCCAGGCCATCGTGCACCGCCAGGCCAGTGAACTACGGGAGATGGAAGACCACTACGGGCGCAACCCCGAGGTCTTCGACGACCTGCTCCGCATCGACCACGGCACCGCGCTGATCGGCCGGCTCGCCGACTCCATCGCCGTCCTCGGCGGTGCCCGCCCCAGCCGCCAGTGGCCCAAGCCCGTACCGCTGTTCAGCGTGCTGCGCGGCGCGATGTCCCGCATCCTGGAGTACCAGCGCGTCGATCTGCACTCGATCGCCAAGGTGGCCATCGTCGGCACCTCGGTCGAGCCGCTCATCCACGCCTGCGCAGAACTCCTCGACAACGCGACCCGCTACTCACCTCCCCAGACCCGGGTGCACGTCACCGCGGTCGAGGTGCAGACCGGCATCGCCATCGAGATCGAGGACGGCGGCGTCAGCCTCAGCGAGGAGGCTCGCGCCCGGGCCGAGAACATGCTCGCCCAGGCCCAGGCCGGCATCAACATGAACGACCTCGGGGAATCCCCGCGGCTCGGCATGGCCGTCGTCGGACGGCTCTCGCGGATGTACCAGCTCCAGGTGTCGTTGCGCCAGTCGGCGTACGGCGGTGTCCGCGCGGTCCTCATCGTGCCGCGCGACATGATCACCACTGGACCCGCCCCGGGCATCGCCCACGGCATCGGCGCCACCTCGCGGCCCACCAGCTCGCTGGACATGTCGCAGCTGCAGCACGTGGTGCCGCCGCCCGGAAAGCGCAAGCCCAGGCCCAAGCCCGCCGCCACCGGCCCGGTGCCCTCCGTGGTCGCACCGGCCCCCGCCGCGGCCGCCCGCCCGGCCGCGCCCGCCGCGGCCATGGAGGACGACGTCCCCGTGGTCACCGAGTGGACCGAGAACGGACTGCCGCAGCGCCGCAGCCGGGGCCGCGCCCCGCTCGGCTCGCACAACCTGCCGCAGCAGCCCCCGCCGCCGCCCGCCCCCGTCAACGGGGGGCTGCCGAGCCGGGGTGGACACCAGGACGGCGGGCACGGCGGACCGGGCGGATCCGGCGGCGAGAAGCCCCCCGGCCTCTGGCTGGAGGCCTTCACCAAGGCCGTCAACGGCGTACCGCAGGAACCGAAGCACGGCGAAGACTCCGATGACGCGTGGGACAAGGGAGACCTGAAGTGATCCAGCAGCGGGGAAACATGGACTGGATGCTCAAGGAACTGGCCGACGACGTGCCGAGCATCCACCAGATCGTGGTGCTCTCCTCGGACGGGCTGCGCATCGCCATGCACGGCGGCGACCCCGATGTCGCCGACCGGCTGGCGGCGGCCTGCGCCGGGCTGCAGAGCCTGGCCGCCGCCGTGGCCACCGAGATCCCCTACAGCGACGGCCTGATGAAGCTCGTCGTCATCGAAGTGACCGGCGGCTTCTTCTACCTGATGGCGGCCGGGACCGGCGCGTACCTCGCCGTGCTGGCGGGCGAGACCGTGGACGCCGGTCTGGTCGGCGCCCGGATGCGGGACATGGTCGTGCGGATCGGTGCCCACCTGACCAGTCCGCCCCGCCACGGCGGGCAGTCCGGATGAGCGGACCCCGACGAGAACGCCGCAAGACCGATCCGGCGCTCAGCGATCCGGAACGGCTGTACGTGATCACCGGCGATCTCGACGACAGCGAGCGCGCCGCGCTCGACCTGGTCACGATGGTCGTCGCGCAGGCCGAGCCATCGCCGACGTTCCAGCCCGAGCAGGCCGCGATCCTGCGGCTCTGTCAGGCCCCGTTATCGGTCGCGGAGATCTCCGCGTACCTCAGCCTGCCGTTCAGCGTGGTCACCTCGCTCCTGAGCGATCTCCTCGCGACCGAACTCATCGAGTCGCGAGCGCCGATCGTCCGCGCCACACTCCCCGACAGGTCCCTTCTCGAAGCGGTGATGCATGGACTTCAGAAGCTCTGACACGATCACCGGACCCCGCAGCGAGGACGTCCTCCCCACCACGGCCACCGCCGCGGTGAAGGTCGTGATCGTCGGCGGGTTCGGGGTCGGCAAGACGACCATGGTCGGCTCGGTCAGCGAGATCCGGCCCCTGACGACCGAAGAGACCATGACCCAGGCCGGTGTCGGCGTGGACGACAACGCCGGGGTGGAGACGAAGACCGCCACCACCGTCGCCATGGACTTCGGCCGGATCAGCCTCAGCGAGGAGCTGATCCTCTACCTCTTCGGCACCCCCGGCCAGGAACGCTTCTGGTTCCTGTGGAACGGCCTCTTCGAAGGAGCTCTCGGCGCCGTCGTCCTCATCGACACCCGGCGGCTGGAAGTCAGCTTCGACGTGATCGGCCGGCTGGAGGAGCGCGGAGTGCCGTTCGTGGTGGCCGTCAACACCTTCCCCGACGCGCCGCACCACCCGGCCGAGGCCCTGCGCAGAGCCCTCGACCTGCCGGACGAGGTCCCGATGATCGACTGCGATGCCCGGCTGCGGGCCTCCAGCCGCGATGTGCTGATGACCCTGATGCGCTATCTGCACAACCTGGCCGTCCCACTCGCCTGAGGGCTTCGGAACGGTCCCGGCCGGTCCTTCCGCCCGACGGGTGCGGAGCGGTTCCGGTCGTTCCCCCGCCCGACGGGTCCGGAGCGGTTCCGGCCGTTCCCCCGTCCCGATGCCGCGCCGGCCTCGGGACGGTTCCCGGCCGTCCCGGTGCCGGGGGCGCGCGCCGTTCCCCCGACGCGCGCCCCGTACCCCCTGCCCACCCGCGCTCGCCCCTGGCCGTCCTGATCCCTGGAGCCACTGTGACAACCCCCTTCCACCACGAACCCGGCGCCGTCCCGCCGCCCCAGTGCCCGGCCCACAACCTCGGCGTCGGCCCCGGCGGCCTGCGCCGGCTCTACGGCCCCGAGGCGGAGAACGACCCCGCCGGCCTCTACGACAAGCTCCGCGCCGAACACGGCACGGTCGCCCCGGTCCTGCTCCACGGCGACGTACCCGCCTGGCTCGTCCTCGGCCACAGCGAGAACCTCCACCTCACCCGGACCCCGTCCCAGTTCTCCCGGGACTCCCGGCGCTGGCGGGCCCTCCAGGACGGCAGCGTCGCCCCGGACCACCCGCTCGCCCCGATCTTCACCTGGCAGCCCGTCTGCGTCTTCGCCGACGGCGCCAAGCACGAGCGGCAGCGCGGCGCGGTCACCGACAGCATGGAGCGCATCGACACCCGCGGGGTGCGCCGGCACATCAACCGCTTCAGTAACCGGCTGGTCAACGATTTCTCCGAGAAGGGCAGCGCCGACCTGGTCACCCAGTTCGCGGATCACCTGCCGATGATGGTGATGTGCGCGATCTTCGGCATGCCCGAGGAGTACGACGAGCAGCTCGTCCAGGCGGCCCGCGACATGACCCGCGGCACCGAGACCGCCGTGGCCAGCAACGCCCACATCGTCTCCGTGCTGACGCGCCTCGTGGAGCGCCGCCGCGCCGAACCGGCTCCCGACTTCGCCAGCTGGCTCGTCGAGCACCCCGCCACGATGACCGACATCGAGGTGGTGGAACACCTGCGCCTCATCCTCATCGCCGCGTACGAGTCCACCGCCAACCTCATCGCCAACGTGCTCCGCATGGTCCTCACCGACCCGCGCTTCCGCGCCCGGCTCAGCGGCGGCCACATGACCGTGCCCGAAGCGGTGGAGCAGACCCTCTGGGACGAGCCGCCCTTCACCGCGGTCTTCGGCCGCTGGGCGGTCGGCGACACCGAGCTCGGCGGCCAGCAGATCAAGGCGGGCGACGCCCTGCTCGTCGGCATCGCCCCGGCCAACACCGACCCCACGGTCCGCCCGGACCTCAACGCCGGCATGGAGGGCAACCGCGCCCACCTCGCGTTCAGCGGCGGCCCTCACGAGTGCCCCGGCCAGGACATCGGGCGGGCCATCGCGGACGTGGGCGTCGACGCCCTTCTGATGCGCCTGCCGGACCTGGAGCTGGGTGTCGAGGAGAGCGAGCTGCGCTGGGTGGGAAACATCATGTCCCGCCATCTGGTCGAGCTGCCGGTGAAGTTCGCCCCCAGCCCGCAGCAGAAGCTGGACTCCGATCCGCTCTCGGTGATGGCCCGGGCCGTCCGTCCCACGGGCGACTGGGAGATCTCCTCCCCCGCTCGCCCCGTCCCCGAGCCCGCGCACTCCCTCGCGGGGATGCAGCCCGCCCACGCCCCGGGCGCCGCACCGCAGCCCCACCCGGCGGCGGCCCCGGCCCCTGCGGCTCCGCCCGCCCCGGCGACCGGTGAGCCGGCCCCGGACACGGCTGTGATCCCGCAGCAGCGCCGCCCGGCCGCGCCCGCCCGGCTGTGGCGGGCGGTCTCCCGCTGGTGGAACGGCTACTGACCGCGCATCTCGTGGCCCCGGATCCGTACGTTGTCGGGTCCGGGGCCACGCCGCGCGCGAGGCAGCACGGCGGCGCCGCGCCACCCACGTACCATCGACCAGCGTGAAGCTGACAATTCTCGGCGGTGGCGGATTCCGGGTGCCTCTCGTGTACGGGGCTCTGCTCGGCGATCACGCCGAGGGCCGCGTCTCCCAGGTCATCCTGTACGACACCGACGCCGACCGGCTCACCGCTGTCGCCCGGGTGCTCGACGAACAGGCGCGGGGTGTCCCGGACGCGCCCGCCGTCGTCGCCACCACCGAACTCGACGAGGCCTTGCGCGGCGCCGACTTCGTCTTCTCCGCGATCCGCGTCGGGGGCCTGGCCGGACGGGCCGCCGACGAACGGGTCGCCCTCGGCCTGGGCGTGCTCGGACAGGAGACGGTCGGCGCCGGAGGCATCGCGTACGGGCTGCGCACCGTGCCCGTCGCCGTCGACCTGGCCCGGCGCATCGCCCGGCTCGCCCCGCACGCCTGGGTCATCAACTTCACCAACCCCGCCGGGCTGGTCACCGAGGCCATGTCCCGCCACCTCGGCGACCGGGTCATCGGCATCTGCGACTCACCGGTCGGGCTCGGACGCCGTATCGCCCGGGCCCTGGGGGCGGACCCCGACCGGGCCTGGATCGACTACGCCGGACTCAACCACCTCGGCTGGGTGCGGGGCCTGTACGTCGACGGGCGGGACGAACTGCCCCGGCTGCTCGCGGACCCGGGCCTGCTCGGCACCTTCGAGGAGGGCCGGCTCTTCGGCGCGGAGCTGCTCGGGTCACTCGGCGCGATCCCCAACGAGTACCTGCACTACTACTACTTCAACCGTGAAGCCGTGCGCGCCTACCAGGAGGCCGGGCAGACCCGGGGCGCCTTCCTGCGCGACCAGCAGGAGGGCTTCTACGCCCGGATGCGGGAGCCCGGCACTTCGGCCCTGTCCACCTGGGACCGCACCCGAGCCGAGCGGGAGGCCACCTACATGGCGGAGAACCGGGACGTCGCCGGGGCGGGGGAGCGTGAGGAGAGCGACCTGAAGTCCGGCGGGTACGAGCGGGTGGCCCTCGCGCTGATGCGGGCCATCGCCCGTAACGAACGCACCTCGCTGATTCTCAACGTCCGCAATCGCACGGCTCTCCCGGTGCTGGACGCCGATGCCGTCGTGGAGGTGCCCTGCCTCGTCGACGCCAACGGGGCCCATCCGGTGGCCGTCTCGCCCCTCCCGTACCACGCCGTCGGTCTCGTCACCGCGGTGAAGGCCGTGGAGCGCGCGGTGCTGGAGGCGGCGGGGAGCGGGTCGCGGGCGGCGGCCGTGCAGGCCTTCGCGCTGCATCCGCTGGTCGACTCCGTCGCGGTGGCACGGCGGCTGGTGGACGGCTACACCGAGGTCCACCCGCAACTCGCCTATCTCGACCGGCCGTAAGGGCAGGTGCGGCCTCGGATCAGGGGGCGGAGACGACGCTCCTCGCCCAGGTCGGGGCCACGCCCGCCACCTGGCAGACCATCAAGAAGAGCGGGATGGGCGGGGTGTACGGGGTGAGGCTGTCCGGCGAGTGGATCAGGCGGGGGCGCACGGCGGGTACGTCGGCGCCCCGGGCGTACATCACCTGCTCGGGCCAGTCCAGATCCAGGTCGGAGCCGGCGGGGACGATCCACCACCAGCGGTCGGCGTCGGCGAACACGCAGCCGGTGCGCGGAAGATGGGACATCAGGCGGAAGCCGTGACGGGCGGGCACGCCGACCGCGTCGCACCCCAGGCCGGCAGACATCGAGGGCGGCAGCGACAACTGCACCCGGCCGCCTCGGGGCTCTTCGCCGGCCCGCGGGCGGGGCGTACCGCGCAGCCGGGACAGTGCGTTCCTCAGCATGGCTGCTCCACGCCGTGTGCGAGTTCCGCCCACACGATGCGGCCCGAGTCGTCCCCCGCGTCGTGGGAGCCCCACGAGCTGCTCACCGTGTCGACCAGCAGCAGGCCGCGCCCGTGCTCGTCGTCGGAACAGCGGCGCAGACGCGGGCCGCCGGGCTGGTGCCCCTGGTCCTGGACGGCTATCCGCAGCCGTCTGCCGAGGCAGCGCAGCTCGCACACCACGCGGGTGCTCGCGGTGTGCACGACGGCGTTGGTGACCAGCTCGGACACGATGAGCACGGCCGCCTCGTACACATCGCCGCCCAGCCTCCAGCTCTCCAGCCGGGCCCGGGTGAGCTGCCGCGCACCGGCCACCGACTCAGGGTGCGCGGGCAGCGCGAAGCAGTAACGGAGCGCTTCCGTCCCGGGGCTGAGATCCACGAGCCGGGGGATGAGCGCACTGCCAGGTGCCACGACCGATTCCTCACAGTGGGGGCTGCGTCACGCCTCGTTCCCCGGTGTGAGAGGAGCGGTCATGACCGAGCGAACTGGTTCGACAACCAACTCTCCCCCTGACGAGGACACTTGGCAAGAGGCACTCTGAAATTTGCAGAGTGACTGTGTCGTTGGGGGCGCACGCGTGGCACACTGCTCGCAAAACAGCGCATGGGGAGGTCTGAAGTGAGCGAACCGCGGTCCGCCCCGACCGTGGGCCAGGTCGTGCTCGGCAAGCGCCTGCAGGATCTGCGGGAGCGCGTCGGGCTGACCCGTGACCAGGCGGCGAAGGTGCTCAGGGTCGCTCCCGCGACGATACGCAGGATGGAGACGGCCGAGGTCGGCCTCAAGATCCCTTATGTCCAGCTGCTGCTGAAGGCGTACGGCATCGCCGACGACGAGGCCGAGGCCTTCGTCGACCTGGCCGAGGAGGCGAACAAGCCGGGCTGGTGGCAGCGGTTCCACGACGTCCTGCCCGACTGGTTCAGCATGTACGTCAGCCTGGAGGGCGCCGCCAGCCTGCTGCGCATGTACGAGCCGCACTTCGTCCCCGGGCTGCTCCAGACGGAGGACTACGCGCGCTCCGTGATGCGTACCGGGGCCGTCGGCCAGACGCGGCCCGAGGACATCGAACGCCATGTGGCTCTGCGTATGGAGCGCCAGTCGCTGCTCACCAAGGACGACGCCCCACGACTCTGGGTGATCATGGACGAGACCGTCCTGCGGCGGCCGGTGGGCGACGCGCAGATGATGCGTGCCCAGATCGACAAGCTGCTCGAATCCACCGAGCTGCCCCATGTCACCGTGCAGATCGCGGAGTTCGCGAGCGGCCACCACCCGGGTACCTACGGGCCGTTCGTCCTCTTCCGGTTCGCCATCCCCGAACTGCCGGACATGGTCTTCAGCGAGTACCTCACCGGAGCGGTCTACTTCGACGCGCGGCCGGAGGTGGCCTCCTACCTCGAAGTCATGGACCGTATGGCGGCTCAGGCCGCAACCGCACAACGCACGAAGGAAATCCTCCGGAATTTCCGCAAGGAGCTGTGATGAACCACATATACAACGGCATGCCGGCCGCCGACCTCGGCTCCGAAGGCTGGTACAAGCCCTGGAGCGGCGGCAACGGGGGCAACTGCATCGAGGCCATGAAGCTCGCGGACGGTCGGGTCGCGGTGCGCCAGTCCGCCGATCCGGACGGCCCCGCGCTCATCTACTCCAACGGCGAGATCGCCGCGTTCATCCAGGGCGCCAAGGCGGGTCAGGCGGACTTCCTTCTCACCTGACCCGCCCACCTGACGCCCCACCACTTATCCTGTTCCCCGCACCGAAGGAACCGGCCTCTCGGAGCAGTTGGGTTCGTCCCAGCCAGTGCCGGCGTTCCGTTCCTCTTCCTGATCGCCGACCACCACCCATGGAGTGCGCCATGACCGGGCAAGACCCTCAGGCCATCGAGATCGACACGAGCAGGCCGCATCCCGCCCGGATGTACGACTGGTTCCTCGGCGGCAAGGACAACTACCCGGTCGACGAACAGATGGCGCGGCAGCTGCTCGCCCTGGACGCCCGGGGCCGGGACATGGCCCGGGTCAACCGGGCGTTCATGCACCGGGCCACCCGCTGGCTCGCCGAGAGGGGGGTGCGCCAGTTCCTGGACATCGGCACCGGCATACCCACCGAGCCGAACCTCCATCAGGTCGCCCAGCAGATCGCTCCCGACGCGCGGATCGTCTACTGCGACAACGACCCGATCGTCCTCGCCCACGCGGCCGCCCTGCTGCGCTCCACCCCCAAGGGCGCCACGGAGTACATCCAGGCCGACGCCCGCAAGCCCGGGACCATCCTCGCCGAGGCAGGCAAGGTCCTGGACTTCGATCAGCCGATCGCGCTCTCCCTGCTGGCACTGCTGCACTTCATCGACGACGAGGACGGCGCGGCCGAGCTGGTCGACAAGCTCGTCGACCAGCTCCCCTCCGGCAGCTATCTGGTGCTCTCGCACACCACCGGCGACTTCAACCCGGAGGGCGCGGCGCAGGCACGGGCCATGTACAAGGAGCGCGGGATGACCCTGCGCCCCCGCTCGCGCGCCGAGCTCACCGCCTTCTTCGACGGCCTGGAACTGGTCGAGCCGGGCGTCTCGCTCTCCGCCGACTGGCGACCGGAGCTCGGCGAGGTCGTCGACGTACCGGGTGAGGAGCCGATCCCCGGTTACGCGGGGGTCGCCCGCAAGCCCTGAGCCCGTACCGCCTCACCGGGTGAGCGCGTGGCCCGTCGTCGCGTCCACATGGTCCGGTACGGGGTCGTGGGCGTCGCCCACCGTCGACGTACCGGAGGGCTCGAAGAGCAGCAGGGAGGCACCGTCCGCCGAGTGCGGGCGGTGCCAGGTGCCGCGCGGCACGACGAAGACCGCGCCGCGGCGGAGCGTCACGACCCGCTCCCGCTCAGGGGCCTCACCCTCCCGCAGGGCGATGTCCAGCGCCCCCTCCACCACCAGGAAGAACTCGTCCGTGTTCTCGTGCACATGCCAGACGTGCTCGCCGTGGACCTTGGCGACGCGCACGTCGTAGTCGTTGACGCGGGTCATGATGCGCGGGCTCCACAGCGCGTCGAAGGAGCTCAGGGCATCGTCGATCAGAATCGGTTCGGTGGCAGGTCGTGCCGTGTCCGTGGTCATGCGCCCATGGTCGGCACTGGACCGCCGCACCCGTGAGTGCTACGAATCGCATATGGCGAAAGAATCCTCGCACCGGGTCGTCATGATCGTGTCGGCCGGCTCGAACCCCTTCGAAATGGGCGTGGCGACCGAGCTCTTCGGCCTGCGCCGCCCCGAGCTGCCCGTCGACTGGTACGACTTCGCGCTCTGCTCGCCCACCCCCACGGTCCGGATGCACGCGGGCTTCTTCCAGCTCTCCGACGTCTCCGGGCTCGACGTCGTGGACCGCGCCGACACCGTCATCGTCCCCAACCGGCCCGACCCGCTGGCGGAGCCCGCCCCGGAGGTCCTGGCGGCGATCCGGCGCGCCGGCGCGCGGGGCGCCCGGCTGGTCAGCTTCTGCACCGGGACGTTCACGCTCGCCGCCGCGGGCGTCCTGGACGGCAGGCGCGCCACCACGCACTGGCGCTGGGCGTCGGCCTTCACCGCCCGGTATCCGCAGGTGGACCTCCAGCCGGACGTGCTCTTCGTCGACGACCGGCAGGTGATCACCGCGGCGGGCAGCGCCGCCGCCCTGGACACCGCCCTCCACCTCATCCGTGCAGACCACGGGGCCGAGATCGCGGCGGCCGTCAGCAGGAGGCTGGTCCACCCGGCACACCGGGACGGCGGCCAGCGTCAGTTCATCGAGCGCCCGCTGCCCGAGGTCGCCGACGCCTCGCTCGCCCCGCTCCTGGACTGGGCCGCCGAACACCTGACCGAGGGCCTGGACGTGTCCGCGCTCGCCGCCCGCGCGGCCGTCAGCCCCGCCACCCTCCACCGCCGCTTCCGGGCCCAGCTCGGCACCACCCCGCTGGCCTGGCTGACCGAGCAGCGGACCACCCTGGCCTGCCGCCTCATGGAGCGCGGCGAGGACCGCCTCGATGTGATCGCCCGCACCTGCGGCCTCGGCACGGCGACCAACCTGCGTACGCAACTCCGCCGCCGTACGGGGCTGACGCCCACGGAGTACCGCCGCCGGTTCGCGGCGGGGCTCTGAGCACGGGCCGCGCAGGAGGGACGCCGAGCCGGACCGGGTCACAATGGACCCATGTCACGACGCACCTCCCGCCCCCGGCAGCCCTCCGCCCCGCAGGCCCCGCGCCTCACCCCCGCCTCTCCCTGCCCCTGCGGCCCGGCCGCGACGTACGGGGAGTGCTGCGGCCGTTACCACTCCGGCAGCGCGGCCGCCCCGACCTGCGAGGCCCTGATGCGCTCCCGGTACGCGGCCTTCGTCGTCCGGGACGCGGCGTATCTGCTGCGCACCTGGCACCCCGGGACCCGGCCGCCGGGCGTCGACTTCGACCCCGCGATGCGCTGGACGGGGCTGGAGATCCTGGAGACCACCGAGGGCAGCGCCTTCCATGCCACGGGGACCGTCACCTTCCGCGCCCACTACACCGACGACGGGCGCCCCGACTCCCTTCACGAGCAGAGCCGCTTCGCCCGCCACGAGGGCGCCTGGGTCTACGCGACGGCGGTCTTCGTCGACTGAGACCGGGCCGGCGGTGCGACCCTGAAAGCCTTCCGGCGCGGCGAGCACCTGGCCTTCACCTCCATGGAGCCGGACGGCGCCGAGCTGATCCAGAGCCTTCGGCGAACTGCCCGTGCACCGCTGGAAGCGGTCACCCACACCGAGAACGCGGCGGCCCTCGCCACGCTGAAGGCGGGCGGGGTTCACCAGGAAGGCGTACGCCGTTCCTCCTGTCCGCACCGGGGCCGCCGACACGACGACGCGCTCCTGGCCCTGCTCCGCAGGGACCGGGGAGGCGCAGACCCGCCCCCCCGGTCCTGGGACCACGTCCGACCCGGGGATTCAGGCAGGTGCCCCCACCCGCGTGGAGCCGCCGGGGTGCGGGGCGGGGGACAGCTCCTGGGCCAGGTCCTCCGCCAGGAGCCGTTTCGCGATCATGTCCACGGCGATGCGGAGCTGGGTGTCGTCGGGGCTGGCCCCGTCCTCCGCGAGCCGCTCGTTGAGCCAGCGGCCCCAGGCGTCGGAGATCACGGTCGCCTCGCGCCGGCCCGCCGCCGTATGGGAGAAGAGGCGGCCGTCCCCGGTGAGGTAGCCCTCCTCGATCATCCGGTCGAAGACGGGGACCAGTACCTCCGGTGGCAGGCGGTGCCGGGCCGCGATCAGCCGCAGCCCCGCGTGGCCGACCATCCGGGTGAAGAGGTCCACCTGCATCACCGCCCAGGCCCCCGCCACGTCCAGCCGGGTGTCGGACTCGGCGGTGATCCGCCGGGCCGTGTCCGGACCGGCGCCGTGCAGGATCGTGGCCACCGCGATCTCCAGCAACTTCTCGGAGTCGCCGCTGCCGGGCTGGGCGAAGCCGTCCCCCATGTCCGTCGACGCGAGCCGGGCAGAGTCCCGCAGCTTCACCTCCTTGAGGAACAGCGCGACGACGAAGCCGATCAGCGCCACCGGCACCGTCCAGAGGAACACGGTGTGCAGTGTCTGCGCGTACGCCTGGGCCAGCGGCTCCACCTGGGCGGTGGGCAGTGCGTGCAGGGCCTGCGGGCTCTCCGAGGCACGAGCCAGGACCGCGGGGTCGCCGCCCGCCGCCACCGCCTGGGCCACCCCGTCGGTGAGGTTGGGCTTCAGCGCGTTGGCATAGATCGTCCCGAACACGGCCGTGCCGAAGGCGCTGCCCAGAGTACGGAAGAACGTCACGCCCGAGGTCGCCGTACCCAGGTCCGCGTACTCGACGGTGTTCTGCACGGCGATCGTCAGCACCTGCATCGCGAGCCCGATCCCGAGCCCCAGCACCACCATGTAGAGCGACTCCACCCACACCCCGCTCTCGGGGCCCATCCGGGAGAGGAGGAACAGCCCGGCCGCCATGATCAGCGTCCCGAAGATGGGGAAGAGGCGGTAGCGGCCGGTCTTGCTGACCACGCTGCCGCTGAAGATCGAGGCGACGAGCAGGGCCGTGACCAGGGGCAGGGTCCGCACCCCGGAGAGCGTCGCCGAGTCCCCGTCCACGTACTGGAGGTAGGTCGGCAGGAAGATGATCGAGCCCAGCATCGCGAAACCCACGATGAAGCTGAGGATCGAGCAGACGGTGAACACCGGGTTCCGGAACAGCCGCATCGGCAGCATCGGTTCCTTCGCCCGCGTCTCCACCCGGCAGAACAGCGTCAGGGCGACGATCCCGGCGACGAACAGCCCGATGATCATGGGGGAGCCCCAGGCGTACTCGTTCCCGCCCCAGCTCGTCGCGAGGATCAGCGCGCTCGCCCCGGCGGCGACCAGCGCGATGCCGGAGTAGTCGATGACCGGCCGTCCGGCGGCCTTCACCGACGGGATGTTCCGGGCGGCGGCGATCACCACCACGATCGCGATCGGCACGTTGACGTAGAACGCCCAGCGCCAGGTCAGATGGTCGGTGAACAGCCCGCCGAGCAGCGGTCCGATCACCGTCGAGATGCCGAAGACCGCCCCGATCGCACCCTGGTACTTGCCCCGCTCGCGCAGCGGGATGACATCCGCGATCAGCGCCATCGACGTGACCATGAGGCCGCCCGCGCCGATGCCCTGCACACCGCGCCAGATGATCAGCAGCAGCATGTCCGAGGCGAGACCGCACAGGAACGAGCCGGTGATGAAGACGATCGCCGAAACCTGGAAGACCAGCTTCCGCCCGAACAGGTCACCGAACTTGCCGACCAGCACGGTGGCGACGGTCTCGGCGAGCAGATACGCGGTGACCACCCACGACATGTGCTCGGCACCGCCCAGGTCCGAGACGATCGTCGGCAGGGCCGTGCCCACGATCGTCTGGTCCAGCGCCGCCAGCAGCATGCCGAGCACGATCGTGGCGAAGACGATGTTGCGCCGCCGCCGGTCGAGGACGGGCGGCGGCGCGGCGGCACTCTGCGCGGCGGGGGCTTGCTCGCTGGCAGTGGTCACGTCTGCACCCTCACACCGGCCCCCGCCGTCCGCATGCGGGGACAGTCCGGACGGGGGTCAGCCGGTCAGCGCGGCCAACGACCTCTTCAGCCGCGCGACGAACGCCTCCCGAACCTCCTCGCCCACCCGGTCCAGCGAGAGGTACGGGTTGAGGTCCTCCAGCTCCACGAGCAGCAGCTCGCCCTCTCCCGTACGGCAGGCGTCGACCCGCTGGATGCCGTGATCGAGCGCATTCCACTCGATGAACCGCCGGGCGAACGTCAGGTCCGCCTCATCGGCCGCGTACGGCTCCAGCACCCACCGCCGCTCCGGGTCCGGCGCGTACAGCGCGTACTGGAAGTCGTGGTCGACGAAGTAGAAGGACACCTCGTGGCGGAAGTCGATTCGCGGCTGCACTAGCAGGACCCCCTCGTCCTCCCGCTCCAGCTCCGCCCCCACCACCGCCCCCGCGAGGAACCGCAGCCCGGCCGAGTCCGCCCCCAGCTTCGGCTTGACCACGTACTCCCGGGCCTCGGGCAGCAGCCCCAGATCCTCCGCCCGGTCGACCGTGGGGATCACCGGGAACCCCTCCCGGCTCAGCTCCACCAGATACTCCTTGCCCGCCATGTCCCCGCGCCCGCCCAGCGGGTTGTAGACCGGCACCCGCAGCTCCAGCGCCCGCGCGCCGAACGCGTCGTACGCCTCCTGGTAGTGCAGGACGGGCCCGCTGTTGCGTACGAGCGCGAGGTCGAAGCGGGCCAGCAGCGCGGCCGCGTCCCGGGGATGGCAGAGCGCGACGTCGAACTCCTCGCGCAGCCGGGAGGCGAGGAAGATGTCCTCGTCGCAGTAGCGGCGCCCGCGGGCCTGGTAGGAGAGGTCGGTGACGAGGAGGAGGGCGGGGCGGCGGGCGTCGTCACCGGTGCCGGGCACGGGGGTCATGAGGATCTCCGGGAGTGGACGGGGGCGGAGGACCACTATCCCCGACGGCTCAGCCCGGCTCGGCAGAGGGGGAGAGGCCGTCGTGCGCCCGCCCTCTCGGCTGCCCCACACCACCGAGCACCGCGCCGCCGGGCGGGAGAGGACGACCTCCAGGGGCAACCGGTGGGCCGCCGCCGGATCAGGAGAACGAGCCGGGACCCACCGCCAGCCGAGGGTGGTGGGCGGCCAGCACCTTGTTGGCCCGGGCCAGTTCGGACAGGGCCTGCTCGCGGTCGGCCTGGTCCTCGATGCCCAGCCGGGGCCCCCGGAACCTGCGGACCTCACGGGCCGCGCAGTCGGCCTCGAACTCCGCCTCCAGGATGTGCGGCGGGATGCACGAGCCGATCAGCGCCGCGATGCGGTCCGGGATCGGCACGGGGACGAGGAGGTGCGAGGCGGTCATGGGGCGTTCCCTCTCGGATGGTCGGCCAGGAGGCGGTACATGAGTGCTGCCGCCGGATGAGCGGCAGACTCCTCCTTGTGTACGGGACGCGGTTCCGGGTTTCTCTTCGGATACGTCTCCGTGTCGCAACCGTTTGGGACTGACCGTCTATTTCGCCTTACGCACGGGTAAGTTGACCTGTCGCGCCGGACGTGATCCGGATCAGGGGGGCGTGCCGGCCGAGCGGGCACGCAGCCGCAGCGCGCGCAGCACGGCCTCGGTCGCGAACCGGCTCTCCGGGTCGACGAGTTGATCACCGAAGATGGTCTCCAGGCTGCGCATGCGGTAGCGCACGGTCTGCGGGTGCACATCGAGCAGTTCGCCCATCTGGGCCGCCGTACCCCGGGTGTCGAGCCAGATCCGCAGCGTCTCGATCAGCCGTTCGCGGCGGGTGTTGCTGATTCCCGCCACGGCGGCCAGTTCCCGCTGGGCGAGCTGGTCGAGCAGGGCGGGGTCGGAGAGCAGCCACAGCGTGATGAGGTGGTCCTCGCAGCGGATCAGCGGGGCGTCGTCGATCACGCCGGAGTCGACGAGCTCCAGCACCCGGCGAGCCCAGCGGATCGAGTCGCAGGCCAGGGCGGTCGGGACGGTCAGCCCGATCGCCGCGTGACCGGCCGGCAGGGCCTGTTCCAGCATGGATCTCCGCGCGTCGTTCAGGGGGCCGGGGACGAGTAAGTGCGGCTGGGGGTCGCTGAGATCGAGGAGGAGGTCCCGGTCGGCGCTGAGCCGGTCCAGCCCGGCCGGGGCGCGGACGGCGACCAGGGTGACCTCGTCGGGCAGCGTCCAGCCGGTCTGCTCGCAGAGGTCGGCGATGGCGCTGCGGGGGGCGGGCCGCCCGGCGAGGATGAGGTGGAGCAGACGGCGGCGCAGCGCCTCGCTCTGCTCCCCGGACTGCGACTGGACCTCCAGGAAGCCCTCGCGGGAAAGCGATTCCAGTTCGTCGACATAGGCGAAGAGCGCGTCGGCGAAGCTGAGCATCAGGGTGGGGGAGAGGTGGAAGCTCTGCCCCACCCTCTTGGCCCGCCGCAGTGCCACCCGCGCGCCGAGCCGGTAGGCGCCCTGGAGGGTGTCCATCGTCCGGCCCTCGTACGCCTCGAACCGTCCGAAGCGCCGGCACATGTCGTCCCGCAGCGTGGTGGGGGTGGTGGGCTCGGCCACCAGGTCGACGAAGGAGGCGAGGCTCTGCTCGACGCCCACCCGGATGGCCTGGCCGTTCGGACCGTCCAGCAGCCGGGCGTATTCCGGATAGGCGCGGGTGACCTCCACGCCGATCTCCTTGATGAGGCTGGGGAGTTCGGGCCGCATGATCGCGGCGAATTCCTGGGGGAGCGGCCCCAGGGGGTCATCGGTGTCCAACGGCTGTATGAGGTGTGCCATGCCATGTCCCCTCTGCTCTCGGCGCCCGGTGGTGAGGGTGAGACGGTGGGGGAAAGCGCTCCCACGAACCGACAGGTGCGGACCAAGTCCGCGACGAAGATAGACCACGGAACAGGCACTGCACACCACTTGGACGAGATCGGGGTGCAGGGGGCACGCATCGTGTCCATGTGGTGGGACTTACGTGCAGGTCGGGCGGTACTGCGCTCTTTCGGACAATGAATTTCGGCCGCCTGCTCCGGCGGTGAGAAGAGCCGCGACCAGGCCATGACGTCGCCCGGGGCCGTTCCTGGGCGAGCCAGGGCGGTCGGGTTCCGGCGGCCGGTCCGTATTCCGGTGCCTCCGGATGCGCATTGCCTGATAAAGGGGTGACCCCCGGTTACTCAGTTACGGATCAAAAACAGGGCCGCGCAAAAATTCTTGGACGGACGGATTGTGTCGCTGTGTTTCCCGCGAGTAACATCACGCTTCGTTCAATTCGGACATGAAATCTGCCCGAAATTTGACGCTCAGATCTTCCTCCCCCGGGTCCACCCCGCGGCTCCATCACCGCCGACAAATCCGTCGTGGTGCGGGCATGCGTCGGAGAACCGGTCAACTTCGCGCACGAGGCCGCAACCCGGCGGCCGAAAGAGGGGACGACATGAGATCCGTTTCCAACCGCACGCGCATTGGGCTGCTCGCGGCATTCACCGCCTTCAGCGCCGTGCTCTCCACCGGCTCGGCCGCCGCGGCGACCGAGCTCAACGGCGACTGGGCGCCGTTCGACCGCTGCCCGGTGGACGCGCCCGCCATGCTCGCGGCGGACGGCATCACGAATATCGCCACCTGCATCTCGTCGAGTTCGGTCACCGGCTCCATCACCCTCGGCAAGAGCCACGTCCCCACCGGCAACAGCGATCTGCAACTCGGCGTCATCCAGCACAGCAACGGCACCACCACCCTGGTGGCGCCCCCCGAGGGCGCGCTCACCGCCGACCCGGCCGTGGTCCCCGGGGGGCTGCTGGGGCTGATGTGTCCCAGCGCCATCCCCTTCGTCTCCGCGATCTGCCGCCAGTTGACGGACAGCAACCTCAACCGGATCACGGCCACGATCGAACCGGCGGGTGCTCCGCGGGACTTCAACATGGTGGCGGCCTTCTCCACCGGAGAGCCCATCCTCACTCTTCCGGTCCGCATCCACCTCAAGAACCCGTTCCTCGGCGACAAGTGCTACATCGGCACCACCGCGAACCCCGTGCTCCTGAAGCCGCAGAACCTGAACGCGCCGACCCTGTCGCTCCAGCGGTTCGCGGCCGACGGAACCCCGGACGACGAGGGCGAGATGGGCCGGTACACCTTCGCCGGCGCCGACCAGGGCGACGCCGCGTTCGCCGTCCCGGGGGCGAGCGGCTGCGGAGCCGGACTCCTGGACTGGGCGGTGAACCTCAAGACCGGTCTCCCGTCGGCCGCGGGGAAGAACGGCGTGAAGCTCAACGACACCTCGACCTACTTCGGCAGCCCCTACGACCCGGCCGGCCTGGCACCGAACGAGGGTCGGAAGCTGTCGGAATTCTGGCACTCCGCGAAGCGGTAGCGGCCGACGCCCTCCATTCCCCGAGGGCATTGCGGAACCGGCAGAAGGAGGTGGTGCGACAGCCGCCCGACCGCTCCTGACAGAAGGCGGACCGAAAAAGAGCAGCGCCTTCTCCAGTCCAGTTCGAAGCGTGCCGCCCGGATTTCCCGGGCGCGCGTCCACTCGTATCCCCAACGGGACAAGAAAAGGGAGTAACTCCATGATCAAGCGATCCGGTGTACTGACCGCGATCGGTGCCGCCGTGGCATCCGTCGCCCTGGCCGTTCCGTCGGCCGTCGCCGCGCCGACCAGCTGGACCATCACGCCGACCGGCGCCTTCACCGGCAGCGCCGGCGTGACCGTCCTCACCGACAACAACGGCAACAAGATCCAGTGTGCGACCTCCGCGGCGTCGGGCTCGGCCCCCACGTCCCCGGTGGCCGGCTCCCCGGCGCAGCTCGCGTCCATCTCGGCGATCTCGTTCAACTCGCCGTGCACCGGGCCGTTCAGCTCGACGTGGACCGTGACCACCACGCCTCCGTGGCAGATCTGGGGTCTCAACTACACGGCGGGCGCCGGTACCAACTCCACCGGCCAGGTGACCGGTGAGATCCGGACGATCAAGGCGAAGGTCACCGGGAGCAGCCTGCTGGGCCCCTGCACCTTCGACGTCACCGGAAAGGTGGCGGCCAAGTACAACAACCCGAGCGCCGGCGGGAGCAACGGCACGCTGAACACGGCGGGCGGCGGTCTCACCCTGGCCATCGCCAACAAGGTCGGCGGCGGCTGCGGCATCGTCGGCACCACCGCCAGCTTCCAGGGCCTCTACACCATCAAGAACACGGCCACAGGCAAGTCCCCGGTCATCAGTGGCTGATCCACCGTTCCTGATGCTCAGCACGTGAGCGTGGTGCCCGGCTGCGTGCCCTCGGCGGCCGGGCACCTACGCGCTTTCCACTCACTCGCCGACAACTCCACGGGCCGGAATTGTCATCGCCTGCCAAGAGTCGCGTCCGGTGAGAACTCGGAATTCCCGGCTCTTCCCAGGTCGCCGACGACGTGCGTACCGTACCGGTCGGTAGGAGGGCCGTTCCGCGTCCTCCCGAAAGGCCGTTGCCGAGAAGTGGACCCCATTTCGCAGCCATCGAACCGATGGGCCCGCGCGCGCCGGAAGGACACCATCCGCATGACTCTCGATGCACGCGCCGCGGCGAGACGGCCCCTCCATCTCGCCGTGGGCGGGGCGCTCGTCGTCGCCACCGCGCTCATTCCGAGCGCCGAATCGGTGGCGGCCGACCAGACCTCCGAGGTCACCATCCCCTATGCCTGCCAGTTTCCCTCCGGCCCGGAGAAGGCGGACGTCGCGGTCAAGGCGGTGCTCCCGGTCTCGGCCCGGACGGAGGAAACGATCCGTCCCGGTGACGTCTCCGTGGAGGTGGGTCTGGCGCGATCGGCGCTGACACAGTTCACCGCGCTGGAGGCGTCCACCCTGTCGGCCGTCGCCGAGCTGACCGTACGCAACACCGTCGGCGAGCACTCCGCCGACGCCTCGTGGCAGCAGCTCGAAGCCCTCGCGGTTGCCCTGCCGCCCGGAGGCGAGGACGAGGACGGTGTGGTTCTCACCGCGACCGGCGACGTACCCACCATCGCGTTCGGCAGCCCCGGACCCGCGACGATCACACCGGCCGCCCTCAGCCTCACCCTCGCCTCCTTCACCGAGGACGGCACCCCGACCTCGCCCCCGGAGCTCACCGTCGTCTGCGAGCCCGCCGACGACGAGGAGCACCCGCTCGCCCGGATCACCGTCCGCGACAGCGCCGGACCGAGGCCCCCCACACCCGGTCCGGACGCCCCGACACCCGGGGAGGAGGCGGCCGATCCCCCCGATGAGCCAGCTCGCCCGGCCCCCGGACTCGACCCGGACGCCCACCGGAAGATCGACGACCTCACCGAGGCGCGGCTCGAAGCCCTCGACGACGAGGACCCCGGAAGCTGCCCCATCGAGATCCCGCCCGAGTGGGTGATGACCACCGCGGAGACGTACGCCGCCGGGTACGCCAACGCCGTGAAGCTGGACGGGGCGGCGGCGCTCGGGCCCGCGTTCATGAAGGTGGTCCTCAACAAGCGGTACGTCAACGACTCCTGCGCCTCGACCGTCGACGTCACCTCCGAGGTGGAGTTCGCGTACGAGGGCAAACGGCAGCTCCCGCCGACGAAGGCCACCTTCCTCAGTTACGGGTTCATGCCGACGACCGCCACGATGGTCCTGGAGCAGGTGGGGCCACCGGCCGTCGTCCAGACCCACACGGTCACCAACACGCCGACCTACCCCGAGGAATCGACGGTCACCGCCCACCTCTCCATGCGCCTGTACGACGTGAAGGTGAACGGCGTGCCGCTGGACGTGGGCCCCGACTGCCGCACCGAACGGCCCTTCCAGCAGGTCCTGAAGGGGTACGGCCAGAGCTATCCACCGGCCGGCTACCTCGTGGCGACCGGCGGGAATCTGACCGGTTACGCGCACATCCCGCCGTTCAAGGGGTGCGGCGTCGGCGAGAACCTCGACCCGCTCTTCACCTCGGCCATCTCCAGCGTCGGCAAGAAGGCCGACAACTACACCAAGATGACGCAGGCACCGCTCTGCGTGGCGACGAACCCGGACGGGCCCGACTGCCCGCCGAAGGTGCCGAAGCCCGAGCGGTGACCGCGCCGCCGGTGATCTGGACCGAGCCGCAGCCCTTCCGGTCGTCGCGCGGCCGGAAGGGCTGTTCCGATACGGGAAGATGCCGTCCACTCCGCGGAGAACTCATCACCGATTAACAGGTTTGGCACGCCGATCACTCACTCGGAAACAAGTAATCGGGACGCCACGACCACGCCGGAGAAAGTTCCGTATCCAGTATTGCGAAGGCAGGTTACCGAGCCGTAGCGTCCCGGGTGAGCGGCCCGAAACCCCTCCGTACCTGCTTGTTTTCCGACAGTCGGAGCGCTGACAGATGACCAAAGTCACCACCACTTCGAAGGAGGGCCGATGGGAATCGAAGTAGTCGTCGAGGGCCTGACGAAGTCCTTCGGCAAGCAGAACATCTGGCAGGACGTCAGCCTCACCCTGCCCGCCGGTGAAGTGAGTGTCATGCTCGGACCTTCCGGCACCGGAAAGACCGTGTTTCTGAAATCCATCATCGGACTGCTGAAGCCGGAACAGGGCCGCGTCCTCATCGACGGCGTCGACATGGTGAACAGCTCCGAGCGCGACATCATGGAGACGCGGAAGCTCTTCGGCCTCATGTTCCAGGACGGGGCACTCTTCGGCTCGATGTCCCTCTTCGACAACATCGCCTTCCCCCTGCGCGAGCACACCCGCAAGAAGGAATCCGAGATCCGCCGCATCGTCATGGAGCGGATCGACGTCGTCGGCCTGCTCGGCGCCGAGGGGAAGCTCCCCGGCGAGATATCCGGCGGCATGCGCAAACGGGCCGGCCTCGCCCGCGCCCTCGTCCTGGACCCGCAGATCATCCTCTGCGACGAACCGGACTCCGGACTCGACCCGGTGCGCACCGCGTACCTCTCGCAGCTCCTGATCGACCTGAACGCGCAGATCGACGCGACGATGCTGATCGTCACCCACAACCTCGACATCGCGGCGACCGTCCCGGACAACATGGGGATGCTGTTCCGCCGCAACCTCGTCACCTTCGGGCCCCGCGAGGTACTCCTCACCAGCGACACCCCGGTCGTCTCCCAGTTCCTCGCCGGACGCCGCGAGGGCCCCATCGGGATGTCCGAGGAGAAGGACGCCGCGACCCTCGCCGCCGAGCAACAACGCAACGACGCCCTCGGCAACACGGCCACGATCGCTGTGCCGAGGACCGTGGTCCCGCAGCTGGAGCCCTCGCCCGGCATGCCCGTACGCCAGGGGGCGCTGCGCCGCCGGGAGCGGGTCATGTCGATGATGGGCCAGCTGCCGGACGCCGCCCGTACGGCCATCCTCAACAGCTACGCCCCGGCCGCGGGGGGTGCGAGAGCGTGACCGCCCCGACGCCGGTGCGCCCGCCCGAGCCGCCCGAGAGACCGGCGCCTGCCCTCTCCAAGACCCCCGAGCAGGCCCCGGAACAGCGGCGCCCCAGCCGGTTGCTCTCTCCCCTCCGGGAGACCGGGAAGCTGTTCGCGCTCGGCATCGCCGTGGGCCGCGCCATCTTCCGCAGGCCCTTCCAATTACGCGAGTTCATCGAGCAGTTCTGGTTCGTGGCCAGCGTCACGATCCTGCCCGCCGCCCTCGTCTCCATCCCGTTCGGCGCGGTCATCGCCCTCCAGGTCGGCTCGCTCACCCAGCAGCTCGGCGCCCAGTCCTTCACCGGCGGCGCCAGCGTCCTCGCCGTGATCCAGCAGGCCAGCCCCATCATCGTGGCGCTGCTGATCTCCGGGGCGGCCG
Organism: Streptomyces sp. NPDC006261; assembly: GCF_040613515.1. Classification (NCBI taxonomy): domain Bacteria; kingdom Bacillati; phylum Actinomycetota; class Actinomycetes; order Kitasatosporales; family Streptomycetaceae; genus Streptomyces; species Streptomyces sp. NPDC006261. The sequence goes on along the minus strand of NZ_JBEXSI010000016.1, from coordinate 46,539 downwards.
GCTCCGCGATCTGCGCCGACCTCGGCTCCCGCAAGATCCGCGAGGAGCTGGACGCGATGGAGGTCATGGGTGTCTCGCCCATCCAGCGCCTGGTCGTCCCCCGGGTCCTGGCGACCATGCTCGTCGCCGTGCTGCTCAACGGCCTGATCTCGGTGGTCGGCACGCTCGGCGGCTACTTCTTCAACGTGATCATGCAGGACGGCACCCCGGGTGCCTACCTCGCGAGCTTCTCCGCCCTCGCCCAGCTGCCCGACCTGTACGTCAGCGAGTTCAAGGCCCTCATCTTCGGCTTCATCGCGGGCATCGTCGCCGCCCACCGCGGGCTGAACCCGCGCGGCGGCCCCAAGGGCGTCGGCGACGCGGTCAACCAGTCCGTCGTCATCACCTTCATGCTCCTGTTCTTCGTGAACATGGTCCTCACGGCGATCTACCTCCAGATCGTCCCCGCGAAGGGGGGCTGAGGCAGATGGCGATGCTCAGCTGGCTCGACCGATCGGGCGACCAACTCATCTTCTACGTGAGGGCCCTGATCTGGATCCCGCGCACCCTGCGCCGCTACCTCAAGGAAGTGCAGCGGCTGCTGGCCGAAGTCGCCTTCGGCAGCGGCGGCCTCGGCGTCATCGGCGGCACCATCGGCGTGATGGTCGCGATGACCCTCTTCACCGGCACGGTCGTGGGCCTCCAGGGATACGCGGCCCTCGACCAGATCGGCACGTCGGCGTTCACCGGATTCATCTCCGCGTACTTCAACACCCGGGAGATCGCACCCCTGGTCGCCGGGCTCGCCCTCTCCGCCACCGTGGGCGCCGGGTTCACCGCCCAGCTCGGCGCGATGCGGATCAACGAGGAGGTCGACGCCCTCGAAGCGATGGGCGTGCGGTCGATGCCGTACCTCGTCACCACCCGGATCATCGCCGGGGTCGTCGCGATCATCCCGCTGTACGCGATCGGGCTGCTCTCCTCGTACCTCGCCTCCCGGTACATCACCATCTTCTTCAACGGGCAGTCGGCGGGTACCTACGACCACTACTTCAATCTCTTCCTCTCCCCGACGGACGTGCTGCTGTCGGTGCTGAAAGTGCTGATCTTCAGCGTGCTGGTGATCCTCGCCCACTGCTACCACGGCTTCCACGCCACCGGCGGCCCCGCCGGAGTGGGTGTGGCCGTGGGCCGGTCGGTGCGCAACGCCATCGTGCTCATCAGCGTCACCGACTTCTTCCTCTCGCTCGCCATCTGGGGTGCCACGACGACGGTGAAGGTGGCCGGCTGATGAGTCCACGTGGAGCACGAACCGTTCGCCGCAGAGCCGCCGGAACCGCCTTCCTGCTGGTCCCCGCCCTCCTGGTGTGGGTCTCGGTCTCGGTGTACGACAAGGACTTCAGCGACGACGCCACCGTGACCGTGCGGACCGGCCCGGTCGGCAACGAGATGCACGACAACGCCGATGTGAAGCTGCGGGGCGTCGTCATCGGCCAGGTCCGCTCCATCGCCACCGACGGTGAGGGCGCCCGCCTCACCCTGGCCATCGACCCGGACCAGCTGGACCGGATCCCCGCCGACGTCACCGCGCAGATGCTGCCCACCACCCTCTTCGGCCAGCGCTTCGTCGCCCTCGTCCCGCCCCGCACCCCCTCCACGCGCACCCTGAGCGCCGGTGCGGTGATCCCGCAGGACCGCTCCAGCAACGCCATCGAACTCGAAGAGGTGCTGGACAACGTCCTGCCGCTGTTGACCGCCGTGAAGCCGGAGAAGCTCTCGGCCACCCTGAGCGCCGTCTCCCAGGCGCTCGAAGGACGCGGCGAGAAGCTCGGCGAGACGCTGACCACGCTGGATGCCCACCTGAAGAAGTTCAACCCCCAACTGCCCACGCTGAACGAGGACATCAAGCAGCTCGTCAAGGTGAGCACGCTCTACGCGGACGTGGCGCCCGACGTCCTCGACGCCCTCACCGACGCCACCACCACGAGCGGAACCCTCGCCGAACAGGAGGCGCGGCTCGCCGCGTTGTACGGCACCACCGCCGCCTCCGCGCGCGATGTCACCTCCTTCCTGCGGGAGAACAAGGACAACCTCATCCGGCTCTCCTCCTCCGGCCGCCCGACGCTGGAACTCCTCGCGAAGTACGCCGACTCGTTCCCCTGCACGCTGCGTACGGTCGCCGGCTTCGTGCCGGCCATGGACAAGGCGCTCGGCAAGGGGACGGACCAGCCGGGACTGCACGTGACGGTCAAGGCCGTGCCCGCGCGAGGGAAGTACGTTCCCGGCAAGGACACCCCGGTCTACAACGCCACCGGCGGACCACGCTGCTACTCGGTGCCGTACGTCGGCAAGGGCGCCCCGACCGCCGACACCAGCAGGGCGTCCGACGTCACCGCACCGCCCCCCGCCGCCCAGGACACAGCGCTCGGCCTGCCCAACTCGCCCCAGGAGTCCCAGCTCGTCAACGAGTTGGTCGCCCCCTCACTGAAAGTCCAGCCGCAGACCCTGCCCGACTGGAGCAGCGTGCTCATCGGTCCGGCCTTCCGCGGTGCGGAGGTGAAGCTCAAGTGAAACGCCGCTCCCTCGCGGGACCGCTCACCAAGTCCCTCGTCTTCGTCCTGGTGACCGTCCTCGCCACCACCGTCCTCGGGCTCTCCATCGCCAACACGGGCGTGGGCGACACCACCACGTACAAGGCGCGGTTCACCGACGCCACCGGGCTCATCCCCGGTGACAGCGTCCGCATCGCCGGGGTGAAGGTCGGCCAGGTCGAGTCCGTACGGGTCGCCGACCGCAGGGTCGCCGAGGTCACCTTCGGCGTACGCGAAGGGCGTACGCTCCCCGCCTCGGTGACGGCGTCCATCAAGTACCTCAACATGGTCGGCCAGCGCTACGTCGACCTGGACCGGGGCGCCGGACCGGTCGGCCGGACCTTTGCGGCCGGGGCCACCATCCCGCTCTCCCGCACCACCCCCGCCCTCGACCTCACCCAGCTGTTCAACGGCTTCCAGCCCCTCTTCGAGGGGTTGTCCCCGCCGGACGTCAACCAGCTCGCCGGCTCCATCGTCCAGGTCCTCCAGGGCGAGGGCGGCACCGTCGACAGCATCCTGCGCCACGTCGGATCGCTCACCAGCACCGTCGCCGCCAAGGACAAGGTGATCGGTGAGGTGATCAGGAACCTCAACACGGTCCTCAAGACGGTGAACGACCGGGAGGCCGGGTTCGACGACCTCGTCGTCACCCTGGAGAAGCTCGTCTCCGGCTTCTCCGGCGACCGCAAACCCCTCGGCGACGCCGTGACGGCGATGGGCGCCCTGACCACGGTCACCGCGGACCTCTTCCAGGACGGCCGGAAGCCGCTCAAGGAGAACATCCGCCAACTGGGGCGACTCAGCGACCAGTTGGACAAGGGGACGCCTCAGATCGAGAACTTCCTGGACAAGACCCCGGCCAAGATGGAGGCGATCAGCCGCCTCACCTCCTACGGGTCCTGGCTCAACCTCTACCTCTGCGAGGCCAAGGTCGGCGGGGTGGCCACCGACGACGGCTCCACGCCCCCCACCGGCATCGCCATCACCCAGCCGAGGTGCCTGGCATGACCCTCACCCCCATCCGGGAACGCAACCCGGTCGCCGTCGCCATCGTCGGACTCCTCGTCCTCACCCTTCTGGCCCTCGCCGCCTGGCGCGCCGACTCCCTGCCCTTCATCGGCGGCGGCACCACGTACAGCGCCGACTTCACCGAATCCGCCGGGCTCTCCGACGGCGACGAGGTGCGGATCGCCGGAGTCAAGGTCGGTGAGGTCACCGGGGTCTCTCTCGACGGGCCCCGGGTGAAGGTCGACTTCAAGGTCAAGGACGCCTGGATCGGCAACGCCTCCACCGTGGGCATCGCCATCAAGACACTCCTCGGTGAGAAGTACCTCGCCGTCGACCCGCTCGGCAACGCCCCGCAGGACCCCGGCTCCCGCATCACCGCAAGCCGCACGACCTCCCCGTACGACGTCACCCAGGCGTTCGACGGGCTCGGCGAGACCATCGAGGAGATCGACACCGAGCAGCTCGCCAAGAGCTTCGAGACGATCTCCGCCACCTTCAAGGACTCCCCGCCCCACGTCCGCAGCGCAGCGGAAGGGCTCTCCGCCCTCTCCCGTACGGTCTCCCGGCGCGACGCCCAGCTGGCAACCCTCCTCCAGGGCAGCAAACGCCTCACGAAGACCCTCGCGGGCAAGAAGAGCAGCTTCGAGACCCTCCTGGAGGACGGGAACCTGCTGCTCGGCGAGATCCAGGCTCGCCGCGACGCCATCCACCTGCTGCTCACCGGCACCCGCAGCCTCGGCACCCAGCTCACCGGACTCGTCGAGGACAACGACAAACAGCTGGGGCCGACCCTGGCCTCCCTCGGCCGGGTCACCGCCGTCCTGGCGAAGAACCGCAAGAGCCTGGACAAGGTGCTCGCCATGACCGGCTCGTACAGCCGGCTCGTCGGCAACACCCTGGGCAACGGCCGGTGGTTCGACACGTACGCCTGCGGAGTCGTACCCAGGAACTACGTCCCCGCCGGCACGCCCCCGGCGACCGGATGCATGCCACCGAAGCAAGGCGGCCGCTGACATGAGACGCACACGCATCATCGGCATCGGCGCCGGACTCGCGGTCGTCGCTGTGACCGCCACCACCGGGGTGAGCGCGCTGCGGGAGGACTCCAGGACCACCGTCACCGCCTACTTCGAACGGGTGACGGGCGTCTACGCCGGGTCCGACCTGCGCATCCTCGGGGTCCAGGTCGGCACGGTCGAGTCCGTCACCCCCCGGGGCAAGGAGGTGGAGGTCGTCCTCCGCCTGAACGAGGGAATCAAGGTGCCGAAGGACGCCCACGCGGTCGTCGTCGCCCCCAGCCTCGTCGCCGACCGGTACATCCAACTGGCCCCCGCCTACGACGGCGGGCCGCTCCTCGAGGACGGCGCCGAACTGCCCGCCGCCCGCAACGCCACCCCCGTGGAGGTCGACCAGCTGTACGCGTCCATCACCGAGATCACCACGGCCCTCGGTCCGAACGGGGCCAACGCCGACGGGGCGCTGGCCCGGCTCCTGGAGACCGGGGCGAAGAACATGGACGGCAACGGAAAGGCCATCGGGGACTCCGTCGAACAGTTCGGCAAGGCCGCCAAGACTCTCGACAAGAGCAGCGGCGACCTGTTCGGCACCCTCGCACACCTCCAGTCCTTCACCACCATGCTCAAGGAGAACGACGGCGAGGTCCGCGCAGCCGAGCAGCAGCTCAACTCGGTCACCTCGTTCCTCGCGGACGACAAGAAGAACCTCAGCGCGGCACTCAAGGAGCTCGGCGCCGCGCTCGGCCAGGTCAAGACGTTCATCGCCAGGAACCGGGGCGCGCTGAAGAAGAACGTCGATGCCCTGGTCCCCATCACCCAGGCCCTGGTCGACCAACGTGCCTCGCTGGCCGAGGCGATGGACACCCTGCCGCTGGCGGCGGGCAATGTCCTGAACGCGTACGACCCGGCCAACCGGACCCTCAACGGCCGGGCCAACCTCAACGAACTCTCCATGGGCGGCCCCCTGGTGGACCCGGACGCGGCCTCCGGCCCGCCGCCCGGACTCGCACCCGTCGACGCGAACCGGCGAAAGGTGCTGCCCGTCCTGCCGCTGCCGGAGGTCGGGACGGTCTTCGGGACACCGGAGAAACAGCCGGCGAAGCGGAAGCCGGACGACAAGAAGGGGGCAGGAAGATGAGCGGTTCCCTGCGCACCACCGGCGTCCGGGCGGCCACCGGGGCCGTGGCCCTGCTGGCCACCGGCGCGCTGATCGCCCTGGTCGTGGTCCGCACCGACGGACCGGTCTTCACCGGCATCGAGCAGATCCCGCTGCCCGGCGGCGCCGACCTCGGCGACAGCCCGTACGAGATCACCGCCGAGTTCGGCGACGTGCTCAGCCTGGCACCGCAGTCCTCGGTCAAGGTCAACGACGTGTCCGTCGGGCGCGTCACCGGCATCGCCCTCGCCGCCGACGGCTGGAGCGCCAAGGTCACCATGCGGGTCAACGGGGACATCGACCTCCCCGCCAATGCCTACGCCCGCCTCGAACAGTCCAGCCTCCTGGGCGAGAAGTTCATCCAGCTCACCCCGCCCGCCGAGGGCACCGCCCGCGGCTCCCTGGCGGAGAGCGGACGCATCCCGCTCACCCGCACCAACCGCAACCCGGAGGTCGAAGAGGTCTTCGGCGCCCTGTCCATGCTGCTCAACGGGGGCGGCATCAACCAGCTCAAGACCATCACCACCGAGCTGAACAAGGCCCTCACCGGCCAGGAACCGCAGATCCGCTCCATGCTGAACCGGGTCGACACCCTCGTCACCAACCTGGATGACAACAAGGGCGACATCACCCGGGCCCTGGACGGCGTCAACCGGCTCGCCGCGACACTGGCCACCCGCAAACAGGACGTCGGAACGGTCCTCACCGGGCTCACCCCCGGACTGAAGGTCCTGGAGAAACAGCGCGGCGCGCTCCTCACCATGCTGCGGTCCCTCGACACCCTCTCCACGGTGGCCGTCGACACGATCAACAGGAGCAAGGCGGACATGATCGCCGACCTGAAGGCGCTCGCCCCGACCCTGAAGGCGCTCGCCGACTCCGGCAGGGATCTTCCCGACGCCCTCCAGGCCTCGCTGACCTACCCGTTCACGGACGAGGTGCTGCGCGGGGTGAAGGGCGACTACCTGAACGTCTACCTGGATGTGACGGCCGCACCCGGCACCCGGATCATCCCGGCGCTCACCCCGGACGACCCGGCCCTGCCCCCGCCGCCGCACGACGATCCCGGTGCGGAGGGCGCTGCGGCGGCCCGCAGCGCGCTGCCGCTCCCGCTGCCGGCCGTCTCGCGTACGTCGGTGCCGCCCGGGGCGTCCGAGGGGCCTGCGGGGTCTGAAGGGTCTGAGGGGTCCCGCACACCGGCGCTCGAGAAGGGAGGCACCCCGTGATCACTCCCGCCATCCGGCTCAAGAACATCGCCTTCCTCGTCATCGCCGTGCTGGTCCTGGGCTACCTCGGCGTGCGGTACGCCGGACTCGGCCACTACGTCGGGCTGCGCAGCTACTACACGGTCACGGTCCGACTCCCGCAGACAGGCGGCCTCTACACCCACTCCAACGTCACCTACCGGGGCGTCTCGGTGGGCCGGGTCGGCCCCATCGAGCTGACCGACGACGGGGTGGCGGCCGAGCTGCGGATCGAGAAGGACGCCCCGCCCATCCCGGACAGCCTCCAGGCCGTCGTCGCCAACCTCTCGGCGGTCGGGGAGCAGTACGTCGACCTGCGCCCGTCCCGTTCCGACGGCCCCTACCTGGGCGACGGTTCGGTGATCGACGCAGCCGACACCACCCTCCCGGCGCCGCCCACCGAGATGCTCACCAGCGTCAACGACTTCGCGAGCTCGGTCGATCTGGAGCACCTACGCACGGTCGTCGAGGAGTTCGGCACCGCCTTCGAAGGGCGCGGCGACGACCTCCAGGTGCTGCTGGACAGTGGGGGTGAGTTCATCGACGCGGCCGACCGGGCCCTGCCGACGACCACCCGGCTGATGGCCGACGGCGAGACCGTGCTGCGCACCCAGGCCGAACAGGGAGCGGCGCTCAAGGGGTTCGCCTCCGGGGCCAAGGAGCTGGCCGCCGAACTCAAGGGGTCCGACGCCGACCTGCGGCGGCTGATCGCGACCACTCCGGACGCGGCCGTACAGATCAGTGGGCTGCTGCGCGACCTCGACCCCGCCTTCGGCGTCGTCGTCGCCAACCTGCTCACCACGTCGGAGGTCGCCGTCACCCGTCAACGAGGCCTGGAGGAACTGCTGGTGAAGCTGCCCGCCGTGGTGGCGGCCGGAGCGAGCGCGGTCGACGAGGACGGTGCCCGGTTCGGTATGTCGGTCACCTTCTTCGAACCACTGCCCTGCACCACCGGGTACGGCGCCACCAGGTACCGCAACGGACTCGACACCACACCCCCTCCCGCCCTCAACTCCGGTGCCCGGTGCGCCTCTTCACCCGGTACGGGCATCAACGTCCGGGGCAGCGCCAACGCCCCGAAAGGCGGCCCGGTCCCGACGCCTGCCAAGCCCGGCTCGATGCTGCTGAGCAACGGCGCCGGCGCTGACCCGAAGGACCGGCTGCCCGGAGCGCTGGGCACCGAGCCCCGCACCGCGCCTCCCACTCCCGGCATGGCCGGGCTCCTGGGCCTGGGAGGCGAGCGCTCATGACGCTCCGCACCCGGCACCTCGGCGGCTGGGCCGTCCTGCTGGCCGCCGCCCTCGTCTGCGGACTGGGCACCTGGTCGTACGCCCAGGCGCGCGGCGACCGCCCCCTCGCCTACGCCAAGGCCCGTGACGCGGCCCTGGCCCAGGGCAAGCGGCACCTCGCCACGCTGAACAGCCTGGACGGCAAGGACGCCACCAGCGTCTCCAGCGGCCTGCGGGCGTGGCGCGACTCCTCCACAGGGCCGCTCCATGACCAGCTGAAGCGGACCTCGGCGGCCGACGCGAAGACACTCACGACGGCGGGCGACACCGCCGACGGCAAGGTGACCTCGGCGGCGCTGACCGCCCTGGACGACCGCACCGGCACGGCGGAGCTGATCGCCACCGTGGACGTCGAGGTCACCCCGCGCACGGGCGCCCCCGGCACCCAGCGCAAACGCTTCACCGCCACGCTCGCCCGCACGGGCGACGGCTGGAAGGTCAAGGCGCTCACCGCGATGGCGGCGGGAGACGGCGGATGAGCGGGCGAACGGCCCTGGCGGGCACGGAAATCGAGGACGGGGAACACCTCGACGGCGCCGCACCGGACAGCACCGATGAGCCTGGTCGCCGCCGCCGGTGGGTCCGCGCCCTCGGCGCCCTCCTGGCCGTCGTCCTGCTAGCGACCGGGGGGCTCCTCTTCGCCGAAGGACGGCAGCTGCGCGACACTCCGGCGACCGGCAACCTCGCGCTCACGGACGCCGGGGCCACGACCCGGGTCACCGGCGACGTCAGCAACGCGCTCGGCAGGATCTTCTCGTACGGCCCCGACGCCACCGCCCTCACCAAGGACGCGGCGCAAGAGGTCCTCGCGGGCAAGGCGCTCCAGCAGTACGCGGCGCTGTTCGGCCAGGTCGAGAAGCAGGCCGCTGACCAGAAGCTGACGCTCACCACCCACGTCGTACGGGCCGGAGTAACCCGGCTGACCCACACCGGCGCCCACCTCCTGGTCTTCCTCGACCAGGTCTACGAACGCCGTGGCCGGCCCGCCACGACCGCCTCCGCTCAGCTCTCCGTCACCGCCGAACTGCGGGACGAACAGTGGCGGATCGTCGAGATCAGCTCCATATGACGGCAGGGGAGAGGCATCAGATGGCACGGGCAACGACGAGGAACCCCCTGGTGATCGCGACAACGGCGCTCGCGGTCGTCGCGGCCGGGGCGGCGGGCTGGGGCGGCTGGCAGCGCTACGACGCCGCCCACCACGACGCGACCTCCTACGGGCAGGCGCGGGACGACGCGCTGGCGGCGGGCGAGCAGGCGGTCCAGAACATGAACACTCTGGACCACCGCACGCTGGAGAAGGGCCTTGACAACTGGGAAAAGTCGACAACCGGCGCTCTGCACCGCCAACTCGTCGAAGGACGGGCGGCGTTCGCCGAGCAGATCGTGGCGGCGAAGACGGTCAGCACGGCGAAGGTGCTCTCCGGCGCGGTGACCGAACTCGACGAACGGGCGGGCCGGGCCGGGGTCATGGTGGCGCTGCGGGTCACCGTCACCGCGCCCAAGGGTGACCCGGCGGTGAAGGAGAGCCGGATGCTCGGCACTCTTACCCGGACCTCCGAGGGATGGAAGCTCAGCGCGCTCGGCCAGGCCCCCGTCGGCTCCACGGCCGGCTGAGCCGGCGCCCCGCACCCGCACCCGCTGCCGCCGCCCCCGCTCCGTATCCGAGAGGACCCCTCCCATGTCGACGACCCGCCACCTCGTCAACCGCCGCCGCAGGCTGGCCACTTCTCCGTCGCGCGCGGCTGTGGCCCCGGTATCGGATGAGGAGGCGGTGGAGGAAACCACCGCACTACATGACCTGCCGGAAACGGAGCCGGAGCGGGAACCCGATCCCGGTCCCGGTCCCGAGTCCGAGCCGGACGCCGTGACCGCACCCCCGCAGCGCCTCCGTACCGGCCTCCCGGGCGTCCCCGCCCTCCTCTGCGCCCTCACCATCCTCCTAGGAGCCTTCGCCGCCTGGGCGTTCACCTCGGCCGCGAGTCTGCGCGACGAGCCCGCGCGGCAGAACGCCGCGCTCACCGACATCGCCCGCACCAGCGAGGTGAAGGGCCGGATCGGCGAGGCGGTCGGTGCCGTGTTCTCGTACGACTACGCCTCGCCCGCCCGCTCCGACCGTGCCGCGAAGACCCATCTGACCGGCAGGGCCGTGCAGCAGCACAAGGACATGCTCGCGGAGGTACGGGAACTGGCGCCGAAGCAGAAGCTCGTCCTCACCACGACCGTCACCGCGAGCGGAGTGGAGTACCTGGACGGCGACCGCGCCCGGCTGCTGATCTTCGCCGACCAGAGCAACACCCGTACCGGCAAGGACGAGGAGACCACCTACGCGGCGGCCATGTTCGCCGTGGACGCCGTCCGCCGCGGGGACACCTGGCGGATCGCCGCCATCGACACGTTCACCCGCTGAACCGCCGGTGAACCGCAGGCCCGGGCAGCCGGGGAGAGGGGACCAGCTATGAGGTTCAAGGGCACCGTGCGCCGTCAGCTCACCGGCACGGTCACGGCGGTCGCCGCGATGGCGGCACTCACCGCGTCCCAGGCGCCCGGCTTCACGGACGCGGACGCGGCGGCGGCGTCGCGCGAGGAGCGGACCGCCTCGGGCCCGGACGACGTGGTGTGGCGCGAGGTGGAGGGCGACGACTCGTACCACACCGAGCTGCCGCCGCTTCGGAGCCCGCGGCCGCCCGCGCCGCTCAAGCCGCCCCAGGCCGGGACGGAACCGCCGCTTCCGCTGTTCGCCCGGGCCCGGTCCGAGGCCGGCATCCCGGCGACCGTGCTCGCCGCGTACCGGAACGCCGAGAGGTCCTTACGCCGCAGCGACCCGGGCTGCCGGCTGCCGTGGCAACTGCTCGCGGCGATCGGCAAGGTGGAGTCCGGGCAGGCCGCGGGTGGCCGGGTCGACGCGCGCGGGACGACGCTCACCCCGATCCTGGGGCCCGCCCTCGACGGGGTGGGCTTCGCGCTGATCCGGGACACCGACAACGGGGTGCACGACGGCGACCGCACCTACGACCGGGCCGTCGGGCCGATGCAGTTCATCCCCTCCACCTGGGCGAACTGGGCCATGGACGGCAACGGCGACCGCCGCAAGGACCCGAACAACATCTATGACGCCGCCCTCGCCGCCGGGCACTACCTCTGCGCCGGAGGCCGTGATCTGGGCGTCCGCGCCGACCTGGACCGGGCGATCCTCAGCTACAACCGGTCCGACGTCTATCTGCGTACGGTGCTGTCCTGGCTGGAGTTCTACCGGAAGGGCACCCACTCGGTGGCCGACGGCCAAGGAGCCCTCCCGATCAGCCCCGGACCGGGTGGGCCCGACCGGCCCAAGGCGCCGGTCGGCCCCGGCACTCCGGGCGGGCCGGGCAAGGGAGGCGGCGGCATCGTCATCGGCCCCCAGCCCACGCGCCCGCCGGGCCCCACGCCCACGCCGGCCCCCACGAAGCCCGGTTCGCCGAGCCCCAGCCCCTCCGAACCCGACTCTCCGACGCCGGGCCCGACCGACCCCGGTCCGACCGACCCGGGTCCGACCGACCCGGGCCCGACCGATCCGGGTCCGACCGATCCGGGCCCGACCGATCCGGGCCCGACCGATCCGGGCCCGACCGACCCCGGCCCGACCGACCCGGGCCCCAGTCCCGGTCCCTCCGGCCCCGCAGACCCCGGCCCGACCCCGACCCCCGCCCCGACAGGGCCCACCACCGACCCGAGCCCCGGCGCCGGAACCACCGACCCGGGCTGCCCGGCAGGTGCCCCCATCCCGCCGGGGTCCGCGTCCGCCGGCGCGAGCCCGGCCGGAGAGGACGGGAAGGGCGGCGAGGGCGAGCCGTGCGCAGCGGCCGGCGGGGCCGGAGTCTGAGCCGATGGCGCGACCTCGGGAAGAGTGGCGTGATCATCCTGGGGGACAGAGCCCCCGCTCGGTGTCCGAGGCCGGGATTGGCCCGCTGTTTCGAGCGCCGCACCCACGAAGGAGCAGTTCGAACCGGCCTCCAGGGCGGGCCACCGCATGCGGTGTCCGTCGTCGACCGGGCGGGTCGACGGGGGGACGAGACTGCTCCCCGACGGCCCACCGGGACACGGCAGCCCGGCGCGTCTGCGTGCACGTCGAGGACGCGCCGCCCTTCCTGGACCGGATCATGCGGATCGCGTGAATCCAGCACCTCTTGGCCCGCCAGGAGGACCGTCGGTCCGCCGGAGACGCCGGCGAAGAGGCGCGGTCCATCGAGCAGCGCCCGTTGCCCTCTCCCCAAGCCGCCGTCACCGGGCCGAGGGGCCGGGGGCTTGTCAGGCCAGGGACACCACGGCGACGATGCGTTTGCCGCCCTCATGGGGCGTGACGGACAGGTGCCTGGTGAGCCGGTGGACCAGCGACCAGCCGTAACCGCCCTCGCCGACCGACCCGGGGGGCGGCTCCTGAAGGACGGGATGCCGGGGGTCCGCGTCGTCGACGACGAGGCGGAGCCCGCGCTCGGTGATCCGGGCCGAGAAGCCGGTGAGGCCCCCGCCGTGCCGCAGTGCGTTGGTCACGAGCTCCGAGGTCACCAGCAGCGCGTCCGCTACGACCACGCTCGAGAGAATCTCGTCCGACAACCCGCTGAATTCCTCCGCCAGCAGCTGTGTCACGACATCACGCGCCTCGCCCGCGGTCCGCGGCATTCCCGCGGACGCGCCGTCCGCGTGACGTACGGGAGGAGTGCTGTACACGCCCGTACCTCCTTCCGTGCCGTCGGTGTTTTCTGCTCCCGGTCGAAACCACCGCATTCCCCCAGTCGACGCGTCCACACATGACGCAACTCCTCCGGGTCACGGCCCGGGCGGGAGGGGCGCAGATGGCGGTGAAGAAGATTTGCCTGGCGGCTGCTTCCGTTTCTCCGGGAGCGACCGCGCTCGTCGGATGCGGCGGGGAGAGGGCGGCGGAAAAGCATTTGCGGAAAGAGCGCGCACACGATCGGCGGATGCGAAATGTGCGACCAGCAGGCGCTGATCGCATCGCTCGACAGCGACGAGTCGGAGAGCGAGGGAATGAAGGAGGTCGACACGACCGAGATCGGCGGTCATTCCGTCGTGGCGATCGTGTGACGGTTCGGTCGGTCACCGGAATTGCGCCCCACAGCCGAATACGGAGGTGTGGGGCGGAATTCCGCGGCCAGGCCCGCGGTCAGGTCTGCTCAGGATGGTCGCCCGGACCGTGGGCCCGGGCGGCCAGCGGCGTGGGGGAGAGGTCCGAGCGCTCCTCGCCCGGTTCCAGCAGCGTGTCCGCGGGACCGACGATCAGCGGATCCGGGGGACCGACAACCTCCTCGTCCTTGCTTTCGTAGTCCAACCGCCAGAGCAGGCTGCGCATCGCCTCCAGGCGGCCGCGCTTCTTGTCGTTGTTCTTCACCACGGTCCACGGGGCGTGTTCGGTGTCCGTGGACCGGAACATGTCGACCTTCGCCGCGGTGTAGTCGTCCCAGAGGTCGAGCGAGGCCAGGTCCGTCGGCGACAGCTTCCACTGGCGCACCGGATCGACCTGCCGGATCGCGAACCGGGTCCGCTGTTCGTTGCGGGAGACCGAGAACCAGAACTTCACCAGCAGGACGCCGTCGTCGACGAGCATCCGCTCGAACTGCGGCGCCTGCCTCAGGAAGTGCGCGTGCTGCTCCGGTGTGCAGAACCCCATCACCGGCTCCACGCCGGCCCGGTTGTACCAGGAACGATCGAAGAAGACGATCTCGCCGGCGGTCGGCAGGTGGGCCACGTACCGCTGGAAGTACCACTGCCCGGCCTCGCGTTCGCTCGGCTTCTCCAGGGCGACCACGCGCGCCCCGCGCGGGTTGAGCCGTTCCGTGAACCGCTGGATGGTCCCGCCCTTGCCCGCCGCGTCGCGGCCCTCGCAGAGGACCACCAGCCGCTGTCCGCTCGCCCGGACCCAGCGCTGGAGCTTCAGCAGCTCGATCTGGAGGATGCGTTTCTCCTGCTCGTACTCCCTGCGCCGCATCCGCCGCTCGTACGGGTAGTTCTCCCGCCAGGTCTCCAGCGGGCGGCCCTGCTGGTCGAGCAGCACCGGCTGTTCGGGCCGCCGTCCGTCGACGGTCAGCCCTTTCAGCAGCTCCGCCGGGTCGTCCTGCGGACCGTCGCTCATCGTGGTGTCCCCGTTCTCCTCGACACGTATCCTGCCCGCAGCCTGGTGCCCCCGTCATGGCCACTCATGTATCGGGGGCCCGGCGGTCGTCGGGCACCGGGTCAGCCGCCCGCCAGCACCTCGGCCAGATCGTAGGAGACGACCTCCTCCAGCTGCGCGTAGGTGCAGCCGGCCGGGGCCCGGTCCGGGCGCCACCGCCGGAACTGCGTCGTATGGCGGAACCGGTCGCCCTCCATGTGGTCGTACGCCACCTCGCACACCCGCTCCGGGCGCAGCGGCACCCAGGACTGGTCCTTCTTTCCTGACCAGCGGTTCTGCGTCCCCGGCAGCCGGGAGGCCTCGTGCGCCGCCGCCTCCGCCCACGCCCCCCACGGGTGGTCGGCGAACTCTGTGCGCAGCGGGGCGAGCTCCTGGGCGAGCTCGGCGCGCCGCTTCATCGGGAAGGCCGCGCAGACGCCGACGTGCTGGAGCACGCCCTCGGCGTCGTACAGGCCGAGCAGGAGCGAGCCGACGACCGGGCCGCTCTTGTGCTCGCGGTACCCCGCCACCACGACGTCGGCGGTCCGCTCGTGCTTGATCTTGTACATCACCCGGGTGTCGGGCCGGTACGGCAGATCCAGCGGCTTGGCCACGATCCCGTCGAGCCCCGCGCCCTCGTACCGCTCGAACCACTCCTGGGCGATCTCCACATCCGTGGTGGAGGGGGCGAGGAGCACGGGCGCGAAGGCACCGGAGAGGGCGGCCGTCAGCACCGCCCGCCGGTCCACCTGTGGCGTGTTCAGAAGTGAGGTGTCGTCGACCGCCAGGATGTCGAAGGCGATCAGGCTCGCCGGGGTCGTCTCGGCGAGCATCCGCACCCGGGAGTCCGCCGGGTGGATGCGCTCGCTGAGCCGCTCGAAGTCGAGCCGTCCCTCGTGGGCGATGACGAGCTCCCCGTCGACGACGCAGCGCGGGGGCAGGTTCTCCCGTACGGCGTCGACCATCTCGGGGAAGTAGCGGGTCAGCGACTTGCCGGTGCGGCTGCCGATCTCCACCTCGTCGCCGTCCCGGTAGACGATCGCCCGGAAGCCGTCCCACTTCGCCTCGTAACTCATGCCCGGCGGGATCTTGGACACCGACTTGGCGAGCATCGGCTTCACGGGCGGCATCACCGGCAGGTCCATGGCCCGATTCTGGACCGGCACCTGGCCCATGTCTCCCGATGTGCGGCATATGTGCGACCCGCCTACGGTGGCCGTCATGGGAGCAGCGGTGGAGCTGGACGCGGGCGGACGAGCGGTGAGGCTGTCCAACCCGGACAAGGTGTACTTCCCGGAGAAGGGCTACACGAAGAGGGACGTGGCCGAGTACTTCCTGGCCGTGGGCCCCGGGATCACCCGCGCCCTGAACCACCGGCCCACCACGCTCCAGCGCTTCGTGGACGGGGTGCAGGGCGACTTCTTCTACCAGAAGCGTGCCCCGAAGAACCTTCCCGAGTGGATTCCCACCGCCCGGATCGCCTTCCCCAGCGGCCGCCCCGCCGACGAGCTCTGCCCCACGGAGCTCGCCGCCGTGATCTGGGCCGCCAATCTCGGCACCCTCACCTTCCACCCCTGGCCGGTCCGGGCCGGGGACACCGACCACCCGGACGAGCTGCGCATCGACCTGGACCCGCAGCCGGGCACCGACTACGCCGACGCGGTCACCGCCGCCCATGAGCTGCGTTCCGTCCTGGAGGACCACGGCGTACGCGGCTGGCCGAAGACCTCCGGTGGGCGCGGGATGCACGTTTTCGTCCCCATCGAGCCCGCCTGGACCTTCACCGAGGTCCGGCGCGCCGCCATCGCCGCCGGGCGGGAGCTGGAGCGCCGGATGCCGGAACGGGTGACGACAGCCTGGTGGAAGGAGGAGCGCGGCGAGCGGATCTTCGTCGACTTCAACCAGACCGCCCGCGACCGCACGATCGCCTCCGCCTACTCCGTACGCCCCTTCCCGCACGCCCCGGTCTCCGCACCGCTGCGCTGGGAGGAGATCGACGACGCCGAACCGCGCGACTTCGACATCGTCACGCTCCCGGTCCGGTACGCCGAAGTCGGTGACGTCCACGCCGACATGGACCAGGAGGCGTTCCGGCTCGACGGGCTGCTGGAGCTGGCCGACCGGGACGAGACGGAGCGCGGGCTCGGGGACATGCCGTACCCGCCGGAGTACCCGAAGATGCCCGGCGAACCGAAGCGGGTGCAGCCCAGCCGCGCCCGGCACGACGACGACGGCGAGACGGCATGAGCGGGAGCAGCGAAAAGGACAGGGGCTTCGAAGAGGGTGGGAGCAGCGACAAGGAGAGGGGCCTCCAAGAGGGTGGGAGCAACGGAGAGGGCAGGGACAGCGAGACGGGCGGGAGCAGCCGGAGGCACGGCGCCCATGGCCGGCCGCTCACCCTCCGCGAGCGCTGGGAGGCGTACAAGAACAGCCCGTTCCTCCCCGCGACCGTCCTCGTCCTCATCGTCGCCGCCGCGGCCGGCCTCTTCGCCGGCTCCTACACCTACGCGATGGCCAACCCCACCCCTCACCGCATCCCCGCGGCCCTGGTCACCCAGCCGGAGGTGGAGCGCGGCGAGGTGTTCGTCAGCGGGATGGAGAAGGCGCTCGACGCCTCGCTCGAACTGCGCGAGTATCCGGACGTCGCCGACGCCCGCCGCGCCCTGGACGAGCAGAAGGTCTTCGCGATCGTGCGCGCGTCCGACCGAGGCGTGGTGCTCGACGTGGCAGGGGCGTCGGGGGCGTCCGTGGCCGAGCTGCTCGGCAAGGCGGGTCTTGAGGTGGGCGACGCCACCGGGGTCGAGGTCACGGTCCGGGACGTCAAGCCGCTGCAGAAGGGCGACCCGCGAGGGCTCGCCCTGTTCTACATCTCGCTGGCCGCCGTCATCATGGGCTTCCTCGGCGCGATCCAGCTCAGCGTCCACGCCCACGGCCTCAACCCGGCCGAGCGCATCGCGTTCACCGCCGCGTACGCCCTGCTCGGCGGGTTCGCCATCGCCGCGGCCGTGGACTGGTGGCTCGGGGCGGTCGACCTGCCGTTCACGCAGTCGTGGCTGATCCTGGCGTTCACGATGTTCACCTCGGGCATGGTCTTCACCATGTTCAACACCCTGATGGGCCGCTGGGCGATGATCCCGACCTGGGGGGTCATGGTGCTGCTCGGCAACCCGTCGTCCGGCGGTGCGGTCTCCTGGCCGCTGCTGCCCTCCGCCCTCGGCCACATCGGCCGCTGGCTGCCCCCGGGCGCCTCCGTCAACGCCCAGCACACCGCCGTCTACTACCAGGGCCACCAGTTCCTCTTCCCGTACCTGGTCCTGGCCGCCTGGGCGCTGGTCTCCAGCACGGTCTTCTGGGTGTGGCGGCACCGGCACCCGGGCGGCCGCGCCCGCACGCCGGAGCATGCGGCCGCGGCCACCTGAGGGGCGGAACCTACGCCTACAGCTCCTTGATCCGGATGTCGCGGTACGAGATGACGTCCGTGACCCCGTGCACCTGGAGCCCGATGTAGCCGGAGGCGAACCGCCGGCCGTCGGTGCCCGGGTCGTCGCCGCGCGGCGGCTCGAACAGCTGGCCGCCGGTGTTGTCGAACTCGTTTATCAGGACACCGTTGCGGTAGATCTCGTAGTGCTGGTCCACCACCTTGATCTCGTAGTCGTTCCAGGTGCCCTTGGGTGTGACCCCGGCGCCACCGAGACCCACCCGGTCGAATCCGTACACCGAGCCGGTCTTGTACATGTCGCCGTCGGGCCGGTCGTTGACCTGGATCTCATGCCCGTACTTGATGGCGACCCACTCCGGACGCGACTCCTCCGGGTGGTCGTGGACCTTCGGGAAGCGGACGAAGACCCCGCCGTTGGCGTTGCCCGGGCCCGGGGCGTCGTCCCGCCACTGGAGCTTCAGTGAGAAGTCACCGTACGCACGGGCCGGGAACCAGAGCATGCCCATGCCGTCCACCGTGGTGGAGCTGGTGATCGAGCCCTCCTCCTCGTTCAGCCCGAACGCGCCACCGCCCACGTGCTGCCACTTGGAGAGCGAGGCCGCCGTGCCGTCGAAGAGCTTGGTGTACCCCTCCAACTGGCCCGGGTTTCCGATGCCCGACTGCTTGGCGGCCTGGTTGATCGCCTTGCGCTCGCGCTGGTCGATGACGCCGTCGGCCTTCAGCCTGTCGAGGACAGCGGTCACGTGCTTGAGGAACAGCGCGTGGGAGGGCCAGTCCTTCTCGTCCTCGATCAGCTCGTTGATCGTGCAGCGGTTACGGGTGATCCGGTTCGGGACGCCCGTGTCGACCGTGCCGACGAAGACGGTGTGCCGCTCGTCGAACTCCGCGCAGTTCGGCGCCGGGACCCCGCCGCCCTGCGCGACGGTGAACGACACCCTCTTCGCCTCGGAGGTGTTGCCCGCCTTGTCCGTGGCCCGGTGCGCGACCGTGTGGTGGCCGACGCGGTCGACGATCACGGGGGTGGTGTACGCGAGGTAGGGGCCGCCGTCCAGCGAGTACTCCACCTTGTCCACGCCCGAGTCGTCGTCGGTCGCGGTGACGGTGGCCTTGGCGCTGGTGATGAACGCGCCGTCGGAGTTCTTGCTCCCCTCCAGCTTCACCGAGGTCTCCGGAGCCGTCTTGTCCTGCGACGGCGGCTCGACGACGGTGAACTCGACGGTCTTCTCGTCCGCCACGTTCCCCGATCGGTCGGTGGCCCGGTAGCGGACGGTGTGCTCGCCCACCTCGTGGACCATCACCGGTGCGGTGTACGGCTTCCACTCGCCGTCCGCGCCGATCGCGTACTCGATGGTGTTGACGCCGGACCCGGTGTCGGACGCGGTCACGGTGACCGTGGCCATGCTCAAGTACGCTCCGGCGGCGTCCTGTTCACCCGAGACGGTCGCCGAGGTCTCCGGTGGGGTCTGGTCGTCCGTCGGCGGCGCGGCGACCACGAAGTCGACGGACTTCTCCGCCGCCGCGTTGCCCGCCTTGTCGGTGGCCCGGTAGCGGACCGTGTGGTCGCCGACCTCGTTCACCACGACGGCCGCGGTGTAGGGCTGCCACTCGCCATCCGGCCCCAGCGCGTACTCCACGGTGTCGACGCCGGAGCCCTCGTCGGTCGCCGCGACGGTGACCGTGGCCTGGCCGATGTACGCGCCGTCGCCGTTCTGGTCGCCGTCCACCTTTGCCGAGGTCGCGGGGGCCTCGGTGTCCTCCTCGCCGCCGCCCTCGGTGACGGTCAGGATGCCCTGCATCTGGCCGTGGCCGGGGATCGTGCAGTGGTAGAAGTACCGGCCGGGCGTCAGCGTGACCTCCACGCTGTGCTTGCCGCCCTCCGCGTCACCGGGGTTGGCCAGGATGTTCAGCTGGACGTCGTTGTTGAACTCCGGGTCCGACACGCCGAACGTCAGCGTGTGCGGCATGCTCGTGGTGTTGCCGGTGGCCGTGCTGTTCTCGAAGACGATGGTCGCCTTGCCGGCCACCGCCGTCGCCGGCGCGGTCAGATAGCGGTCGATCGGGTCGCCCGCGGTCCAGGTCAGCACCTGGTCGGCGGCCTTCGCCCCGGGGGCGTCGCCGCCCTTGCCGTACGCGGCCGTCGAGGTGAGCCCGAGGACCATGAGCAGGGAGGCCAGCAGGGCCACCCAGAAGCTGGGCGGCCGATGCCGCCGCCGGGCGAGGTACGTGGGGTGTCTCACCGCGCTGCCGCCTTTCCCACCAGATTCTTGACGGCCGGAGTTGCCCCGCCGCCCTTGTAGGTCACGCGCCACAGCGCGGACTTGGAGTCGGAGGTGAAGAAGCCGCGCCCGTAGTCAAGGACGTACAGCGAACCGTCCGGGGCGAACTTCCAGTCCATGAGGTTGCGGATGCCGTCCGCGCCGACCGGGATGATCTTCTTCACCGACTCGGCGTGCGTGGGCAGTCCGCCCTTCCCGACCGTCTTCGGATCGGTGATCACCGCGTGGCGCGGCTGGGTGTCGTCGTAGAAGTCACCGACGAACCACTTGCCGTCCCAGTACGCCGGCCACTTGGCGGCGGAGTCGCTCTGCGCGTCGTAGCGGTAGACCGGGCCGTTCATGGTCGCCTGGCCGCCGCCCTTGAGCCAGGGCAGTAGCTCCTTCTGCTCCTCGGCCCGGTAGCTGGGGACGCCGTTGGCGTCACGCGGGTAGTCGACCCCGCCGCCCTGCGGCGAGTACCAGATGGTGTTCGGCGTCACCGGCGGCAGCTTGACCAGGCCGTCGTTGTTCGGCGACTCGTTCTTCGGGGCGTTGCAGTCGTACCACCCCAGCGGCTTGCCCGGGTCGGGCAGATTGCGGTCGCGGTAGGGCTGGTTGTTGCCCATGCAGTAGGGCCAGCCGTGGTTGCCCGCCTTGGTGATCGCGGCGAACGTGTCGTACTTCGCCGGGCCCCACGTGGTGGAGGCCGAGCCCGCGTCGGGGCCGACCCAGCCGGCGTACAGCGTGTCGGTCGAGGTGTCGATGGAGATCCGGGCAGGGTTGCGCACGCCCATCACATAGATCTCGCCCCGGGTCTTCCCGCCGCCCTCGTCCGGCTCCTTGCCGGTGAACAGGTTGCCGGAGGGGAGGGTGTAGGTACCGTCGTCCTCGGGGTGGATCCGCAGGATCTTCCCGTTGAGGTTGTTGGTGTTGCCCGAGGTGCGCCGGGCGTCGGCGAAGGAGACGCCCTTGAAGTTGGGCTCGGGGTTGTTGCCGGAGTATCCGCCGCTGAAACCGGAGGAGTTGTTGTCGCCGGTCGCGATGTACAGGTTGCCCTTCGAGTCCCACGCCAAGCCGCCGCCCGCGTGGCAGCAGCTGTGGATCTGCACCGGCCAGCCGAGCAGCACCTTCTCCGAGGCGAGGTCCAGCTTGTCCGTCGACGGATCGAAGGTGAAGCGGGAGACCTGACGGACCGCCATGCGCTTGTCGCGGTCGATCTTCGCGTGCGGGGTGTAGTGCAGATAGACCCAGCCGTTGGAGGTGAAGTCCGGGTCCAGCTCGATGCCGAGGAGCCCCTCCTCGACCTTCACCAGCTCGTCGCCGCCGCCCTTGTTGCCGAAGACGTCCAGGGCACCGGCGAGGGTGACCTCTTCGGTCTTCGGGTCGTAGACGTGGATCTCGCCCTTGCCCTTGCCGATGTCCGGGTTGTTCCAGTCGGTGACGACCGGGACGGAGCTGTCGGCGCCGCCGCGCCCGATGTAGAAGACCCGTCCGTCCGGGGCGGTCACCAGGCCGTGTGGTTCGCCGATCTGGTCGTTCCGGCCGGGCTGGTTGGGCTGGGTGAGGCGCTCGGCCGTGTAGTTGGAGGTGATGGTCGCCTTGCAGTCGGCCTGCGAGGTCCGGTTCGTCCAGGCCAGGGCGCCGCGCAGATGGTCGCGGAAGTCGGTCTCGGCGAAGCTGTCCGCCGTACCGCCCATCGCCGTGTAGAAGGAGCGCCCGCCGTCGTAGTCGCGGCACCAGGAGACCGGGTGGTCCCAGCCGTTGGCGCTCGCACCCGGCTTGTACGTCAGCTCCCGCACCCGCGCCACGGTGTGCACGTCACCGGACGGGTTCTTCGCCCAGTTCAGCCACTTGTCGGGGCGCTTCCACTCCAGCGGCAGGTTCCTGGTGGCCGGGTGGACCCGGTCGCCGATCTCCACGGTGGCCCGCTGCACGGTGGTCGGGCTGCCCGCCGCCGGGCGGGCGCCGACCAGGCCGGTGAACCAGTCGGAGTACGGCTCGGTGCGCGCCGCGTCATGGACGCCGAGGAAGCCGCCGCCCGCCTCCATGTACGCCTCGAGGCCCGCCTCCTGCTCCGGGTCGAGCACGTCGCCGCCGCCGGTCAGGAAGACGACCGCGTGGAAGGAGCCGAGCCGCTTGCCGTTGGTGAAGACGCCCGGGTCGGCGGTGGCCACGGTGGTGAACCGCCCGGCCTCCGGGCCGCTCTGCCCGATCTTCTCGATCGCCTCTATCCCGGCGTCCGCGTACGGCGCCTCGTCGCCCGCCGACGCGTGGAAGACCAGCACCTTCACCTGGTTCACGGCGCCCGGCGGAGACGGCAGGGACAACGTTGTCGCCATCTTCTCGACCAGGTCCCGGCCCGGCGACGGGCCCGCGTTGGCCGGGCCGCCGCTGCCCAGCATGGACACGGTCAGTGCGCCGGCCGCCACGACCGCCGCGAGGCCGCGTCGTGATCTGGACCGGTGATGTGATGTGCGCTGCATGTGGTCACTCACCCCTTGGTGGTCACTGCACCTCTCGGTGACTTGTCGGTCGCTCACTCTTGTTCGGTACCTCTGTGTTGCCGGCCCTCGGTGCTGTCTTTCTCCTCCGTGTCGACTGCGACAGCGCACGAAGCTAGACCTCTTTTCGTGACCCGCCAATAGCTATGGCAGCAATAGCACGAACTTTGTCCTGGGTGTGGATAAACGACCCGTCCCCGGCTACGGTGTGGGCCGTTCCGGGGAGCATCGAGCCCCGTCCGCCTCCGCCAGTCTCTGTATCGCAGTGGGGAGTTCGACATGGACCGAAGGACCTTCAGCCGGCGGATGCTGGTCGGCGGCGCGGCCGCCGCGGCGACTGGCGTGACATCGTTGTCGCTGGGGGCGGTGGAGGCAAGCTCGGCGGAGAACCCGCCACGCACGGCCCCGTCCGGGGGAGTGGTGCGCCGACTGAAGATGTACGCCGAGAAGCTGCCGAACGGTCAGCTCGGCTACGGCTTCGAGAAGGGCAAGGCCTCGATCCCCGGCCCCCTCATCGAGCTCAACGAGGGCGACACGGTCCACATCGAGTTCGAAAACCTCACCGACGTCGACGCCAGCCTCCATGTCCACGGTGTGGACTACGACATCGCCAACGACGGTACCCGGATGAACAAGAGCCACGTCGAGCCCGGCGGCACCCGTACGTACACCTGGCGTACCCACGCCCCGGGCCACCGCAAGGACGGCACGTACGAGCCGGGCAGTGCGGGCTACTGGCACTACCACGACCACGTCGTCGGCACGGACCACGGCACCGGCGGCGTCCGCAAGGGGCTCTACGGGCCGGTCATCGTGCGCCGCAAGGGCGACATCCTGCCCGACAGGACGTTCACGATCGTCTTCAACGACATGACGATCAACAACAAGGCCGAGCACAACAGCACCAACTTCGACGCCACGGTGGGCGATCGGCTCGAAGTCGTGATGATCACGCACGGCGAGTACTACCACACCTTCCACATCCACGGTCACCGCTGGGCGGACAACCGGACCGGGATGCTGACCGGCCCAGACGACCCCAGCCGGGTCATCGACAACAAGATCTGCGGACCCGCCGACTCCTTCGGCCTCCAATTCATCGCGGGCGAACGCGTGGGGGCGGGCGCCTGGATGTACCACTGCCACGTGCAGAGCCACTCCGACATGGGGATGGCCGGGCTGCTGCTGATCAAGAAGCCGGACGGCACGATCCCGGGCTACGAACCCCACCACGTGGCAGGCGGGGCCGAGAAGAAGGAGGCCGCCGAGGACAAGAGCGCGGCCGAACACCAGCACTGAGCACACGTCACTCCGGGCGGGTCAGCCGCTGCTGCTCCTCCTCGACGATCCGGCGGGCCAGCTCACCGTCGGAGACGTCGACGGCGTCCGGCGCGGCCTCCGCGAGGTCGCTGCGCCGCGCGTAAGCGTCGAAGAGCCGGTCCTTGCGGGCCAGCAGCTCCACCATGCGCTGGTCGACGCTGTCCGTCGCGAGCAGCCGGTGCACCTGGACCGTGCGCACCTGCCCCATCCGGTGGGCGCGGGCGACGGCCTGGTGCTCCAGGGCCGGCTTGATCTGCGGCTCGCACAGGATGACCACCGACGCGGCCTGCATGTTCAGTCCGGTACCGCCGGCCTGGATCTGGCTCAACAGCACCGCGTGCCCGTCGGCGGCGGAGAAGGCGTCGACCAGCTCCTGCCGCCGGGCGGCCGGCAGGCTCCCCGAGACCGATCCGAACGCGTCCGGCCCCAGCGCCTCGCCGACTGTGGCCAGCACCTCGCGGAAGTAGGAGAAGACGACGACCTTGAGCCCGTTGCCCCGTGCCTCGTCGACCAGTTCGCGCAGCCGCTCCAGCTTGGCCGAGGCGGCGGGGTCGGCGTACGCGGCCCGGCGCATCCGCATGAACTGCCCCGACGCCACCGCTTCCCGGTACGCCTCCAGATCCCCGGCGCTGAACTCCTCCCACTCGTCCACGTGCACGAGGGCCGGGAGTTCGGCGAGGACATCCACCTGGTTGCGGCGCAGATAGGCCGGGGCGACCGCCCGCCGGAAGGCCTGCGAACCGGCGGCGCCGTGCGTCGTACGCACCGCATCGGCCATATCCGGCCGGAGTTGGCGCACCAGGCTCCGGAACTCCTCCACCCGGTTCTCCATCGGCGTCCCGGTGAGGAACAGGACGTGGTCCGCGCGCTCCGCCCGGACGGCGACCGCCTGTGCCCGCCGGGTGGCGGGGTTCTTCACGAAGTGCGCCTCGTCCACGACCAGCATCGCGAGGGGAATGCTCTCCTCGGGGAGGGTGCGCAGCGCGTCGAACGTGGTCAGCGCGACCCCACCACCCGTCCGCCACTCCGCGAACGCGTCCAGCCGCTCCGGCCCGTGCAGCGGCAGCGCGCGCAGGGTGGAACGGGCCCGGATCTCCCGGCTCCAGTTGATCAGCACGCTGGCCGGGCACACCACCAGGAAGCGGCTCTCTCCCCGCGCCGCGAGATGGGCGATGGCGGCGATGGCCTGCACGGTCTTGCCGAGCCCCATCTCGTCCCCGAGGACGACCCGCTTCTGTGCCAGCGCGAAGCGCGCTCCGAACGACTGGTAGCCGCGCAGGGAGACCCGTAGGTGCGTGTCATCGAGCCGGAGGGCCCGCACCCGGTCCGCGATCCCGGCGGGCAGGAACCCCTCGGCGGCGTCCCGGTCCGGGCCGCCGCCCGACAGCTCGGCGAGCAGGCTGTAGTACTCGGCGGACCGCAGCTCGAAGTCCACCCACGCCCCTGGCGCCGGCTCCGGTGCCCGCAGCAGATCGACCGAGACCTGGCCGAAGAGCATCGGCAGCCCCTGGTCCGCCGCCTCCGTGAGCGCCGCACCCAGGGCGGCCACCGCGTCGAGCACCCGGGCCCGCACCTGCCTGCCGGTGAACAGCATCCGCAGCCGGCTACCGGCCGGTGCTGCGGCGGTCACCAGGGGGGCGAGCCGCTCGGCCAGCCGCCGTGCCGCCTCCACCGCCCGCCGCGCGTCCGGACCGGCCTCGACCAGCCGGTGCAGGGCGACGACCAGCGCGGTCGTCGTCTCGTCCGGGGCGTCCATGTCGATCCGTACCGAGACGGTCTCGCGCACCGCATCGGCGATCTGCCCGGCGGCCGCCAGCGCCTGATCGGCCGTGTGCGCCCCGACTCCGGGGATCAGCCGCAGCTCGTAGCGGGCCGTGCCGTGTACCTGCCCGACGGTCGTGAAACCGGCCTGTTCGAGAGCGCCGAGGCGCAGTCGGCCCTCCGTGACGTCCTTCAGCCGGGCGACCGGGATGGCGGCCAGCCCCCGTTCGACCAGGGAGGCCAGGAGCGGGTCGAGGACGGCCCGTACGGCGTCGACGGCGCGGGCGTGGTCCTCCCGCACGGCACGGGCCCGGATGAGCAGGGCCTCCGCCCCGGTCAGCCGCTCACGGGCGGCCCGGCCCGTGGTCGCCGGGCGAGCGGTCCTGGCCCCCGTGTCGGTCATCGTCGCTCTCGCCGCCGTCGGAAACTGGTCTTCTCGCCGTGCGCCGCCATCGGAAGGGGTCTCTCCGCCGAGTGCGCCGCGACCGGCAGGTGGTGGTCCGTTCGCTGTACGCCGCCATCGTCCCACGGCCCACCGACAGCTCCCGGTGCCCCGACAGCCCGGCCCGCCGACGGCCCCGGCGCCCCGGGCCCGCTACCGGGCGGGCGGCCGCCGTTCCGTCGGGGAGAGCAGCAGCACCTCCAGGCCCGTCCGCAGGCCGTGCGCCGACTCACCGTCGTTGAGCGCCTAGGCCTCGGCCCGCACCCGGAACCAACTCCGCTCCCAGCACGGCCGGTTCGACGGTCGTACGGTCGGTGGACGCGGGCAGCGGCGGCAGCGACCCGGGGTCGCCCTCGCCCGGACGGGCCCAGGCGAGGAGTACCTTGCCGCCGCTCCTGGAGGAGGCCCGCCGGGTCGCCGAGACGGGTTTCCCGGCCCTGGGGGTGCGGCGCTGACCTGCAAAGAGGCGGGGCAGCGGCCCCGGTCGGCCCCGTGCGGACTGCGGTTGTCAGGCGCCGGTGCGAGACTCGACGGGACAGGGAACAGCCCCGCACCGCCGTGGCGGGCGGGGCCACGGGATCCGCTGAAGGAGCACGCCATGCTCAACCCCGCCTTCCCCGACGGAGCACCCAACTGGGTCGATCTCGGCACGCCCGACGTCGACGGGGCCACCGCCTTCTACGGCGGACTCCTCGGCTGGGAGCACGTCTCCGGCGGCCCCGAGGTCGGGGGGTACGGGATGTTCACCCTGGACGGTCACACCGTCGGCGGTGTCATGGCGGTCCCCGAGGAGCAGTCCTCCAGCGCCTGGTCCCTCTACTTCCAGTCGCCCGACATCGACACCACCGCCCAACTGGTGACCCGGGCCGGTGGCCGCTCCGCCGTCGAGCCGATGGACGTCCTCGACTACGGCCGGATGGGAGCGTTCACGGACCCGGCCGGGGCCTACTTCGGCGTATGGCAGCCGCGGCAGAACCCCGGCCTCGGCGTCATCCAGCAGCCGGGCTCGCTCCTCTGGGCCGAGCTGTACACCCCGGACGTCCCGGCGGCGGCCAGGTTCTTCGGCGACGTCTTCGGCTGGAAGACCGAAGCGCTGAAGGTGGAGGGCACCGAGTACGTCTACACCACGGTCCATCCCGCGGGTGCCGGACCGGAGCTCTCGTTCGGCGGCCTGGTCACGATGAGCGACGTCCCGGCCGAGGCAGCGCGCGGCCCGCACTGGATGCCGTACTTCGCGGTCGAGGACGTGGAGGCGACGGTGGACGCCGCGAAGGCGCTCGGCGGGGCGGAGGCGCTGCCGGCGATGGAGGTGCCGGGCGTCGGCACCATGGCCAACGTCTCCGATCCGTTCGGGGCGGTCTTCGCGGTGATGAAGCCCCAGCCGAGGCAGTAGAAGGGGGAGCGCCGACGCCGTGTCACGGCCCCGCGCCGGACGATTGATGAATCGTTGATCAGTCGTTTATCGAGCCGGGGCACCGTAGGTCCCATGCTGATCAACATGGTGACCGAGGACGCGCTCGACTGGCAGGAGACCGCGTTGTGCGCGCAGGCCGGACCCGAGTTCTTCTTCCCGGCCCCGGGCAGTTCGACGCGCGAGGCCAAGCAGCTCTGCGGAGCCTGCGAGGGCCGCGTGGCCTGCCTGGAGTACGCCCTCGCCAACGACGAGCGGTTCGGTGTCTGGGGCGGGCTCTCCGAGAAGGAGCGCGAGCGGCTGCGCAGGAAAGAGAGGCAACAGGGCTGACCGGGCAGGGGAATCGCCATGAGCACCGCCTACGACTACATCGTCGTCGGCGCCGGATCGGCGGGCTGTGTCCCGGCCGCCCGGCTCTCCGAGGACCCGACGGTCAAAGTCGCGCTGGTCGAATCCGGCGGGCGCGACCGGAAGCCGGAGATCGGCATTCCGGCGGCCTTCCCCGAAGCTGTTGAAGACTCCGTACGACTGGGATCTGCACACCGTGCCGCAGCCGGGCCTCGGCGTCCGCGAGCTGTACTGGCCGCGCGGCCACTGCCTCGGCGGGTCCTCGTCCATCAACGCCATGATGTGGGTGCGCGGACACCGCGGACGACTACGACACACCTGGGCGCGGAGCGCGGGGGATGACTGGTCCCTCGACACGCTCGTACGGTACTTCCGGCGAGCGGAGCAGTGGACAGGGCCCACCGGCGACAGCACCGTCCACGGCACCGAGGGGCCGCTCTTCATCTCCCGCCCCGGGGCCCGAGCCCGCTGAGCGCCGCGTTCCTGGCCGCCTGCCGGTCCGGCGGACTGCCGCAGCTGCCCGAACTCAACGTGCCCGAGCACAGCGGCTGTTCCCTCACCCCGCTCAACCAGCGCCGGAGCCGCCGCTGGAGCGCCGCCGACGGCTACCTGAAGCGGGCCGCCCGCTGGGCCGACCTCGACATCCTCACCGGCGCCCGCGTGGCTCTAACCCGGGCGTGGTCGACGACACGGAGCCGGCCCCGGCTCCGTGACCGCTGGGGCGGGCGTCACCCGGCCCGGCACGATCCCCCCATGACCGAAGCACAGCCGCACTCAGCTGCGGATGCTGCGCCAGCACCCCTGCGGCGACGTACGCCATGTGGCGTACGCGCAGTCACGGCAGTGGAGTGACAGGCGCGGGGCGGCGAAGCTATGGCGTCAGGCGCGGCCGCGCGCGGTCATCCGCGCCTTGCGGGCGGCGAGCTTCTCGTCGAACTTCGACGCCTCGCTGTCCAGCCCGCCCATGTACAGGCCGAGCTCCTCCTGCGCCTTCACACCCTCCGGGCCGAGCCCGTCGATGTCCATGACCTTCAGATGGCGCAGCACCGGCTGGATGACGTCGTCGTGGTGGATGCGCATGTTGTAGATCTCGCCGATCGCCATCTGCGCGGCGGCCCGCTCGAAGCCGGGCATGCCGTGTCCGGGCATCCGGAAGTTGACGACGACGTCACGCACGGCCTGCATGGTCAGGTCCGGGGCCAGCTCGAAGGCGGCGCCCAGGAGGTTGCGGTAGAAGACCATGTGCAGGTTCTCGTCGGTGGCGATCCGGGCGAGCATCCGGTCGCAGACCGGGTCACCGGACTGGTGGCCGGTGTTGCGGTGGGAGACGCGGGTGGCCAGCTCCTGGAAGGCGACGTACGCGACGGAGTGCAGCATCGAGTGCCGGTTGTCCGACTCGAAGCCCTCCGCCATGTGCGCCATGCGGAACTGCTCCAGCTTGTCCGGGTCGACGGCGCGCGAGGTGAGCAGGTAGTCGCGCATCACGATGCCGTGGCGGCCCTCCTCGGCGGTCCAGCGGTGCACCCAGGTGCCCCAGGCGCCGTCGCGGCCGAAGAGGGAGGCGATCTCGTGGTGGTAGCTGGGGAGGTTGTCCTCGGTGAGGAGGTTCACCACGAGCGCGATCTTGCCGATGTCGGTCACCTTGGACTGGTCCGCCGACCACGCCTCGCCGTCCTCGAAGACGCCGGGGAAGTTCCGGCCGTCGGAGAAGGGGACGTACTCGTGGGGCATCCAGTCCTTGGCGACCTTGAGATGGCGGTTGAGTTCCTTCTCCACCACCTCTTCCAGCGCGTACAGCAGCTGGGCGTCGGTCCACGCCTTCGAACTGCCGAGGTGGGGAGAGGTGATCGTCACGGGGAGCTCCTGGGGACGGGAGAATTACCTACGGCTTCGTAGGTTACGTGACCGTAGGTTAAAGCGACGTTAAGGGCAAAGCCAAGCCCGTCCCCGCGGGCACCTGATCACGCACCGTTATGTGTCCGGCTCGCGGCGGGCTTCCGTGAACTGCGCGACGTCGTCGACGGGCCTTCGCCGGTCAGCGGGGATCCTCGGGCAGGCCCAGGTCCCGGCGCAGATACCGGGCGGTAACCGAGGTGCGGTCCGCCAGAAGCCTCTCCGGCGTCCCTGCGAAGACCAGCTCGCCGCCCTTCTTCCCGCCGTCCGGGCCGAGGTCGATCACCCAGTCCGCCCGCTTGAGCACCTCCAGGTTGTGCTCGACGCAGATCACCGTGTTCCCCGCGTCGACGAGCCGGTCCAGCAGATCCACCAGCGCCCCCGTGTCGGCCAGGTGCAGCCCGGTCGTCGGCTCGTCCAGGACGTACACGCTGGAGGTGCGGTGCAGCTGGGTGGCGAGCTTGATCCGCTGGCGCTCGCCGCCGGAGAGCGTGCTGAGCGGCTGTCCGAGGGTGAGGTAGGTGAGGCCGACCTGGTCGAGTGTGCGCAGCTTCCGCAGCAGCGCGCGGTCCTCGAACAGCCCGACCGCCTGCGCCGCCGTCATCTCCAGCACGTCGACGATGGACCGGCCGCCGACCCGGTGCTTCAGCACGTCGTCGTGGAACCGGCGGCCCTCGCACTCCTGGCAGGTGGTGGTGACCGGGTCCATGAACGCCAGGTCGGTGGAGATCACCCCGCGGCCCGAGCAACCCGGGCAGGCGCCGGCGGAGTTGAAGCTGAACAGCCCCGCGTCGACGCCGTTCTCCCGGGCGAAGACCTTGCGGATGGTGTCCAGTGCGCCGATGTACGAGGCCGGGGTGGAGCGGGAGGAAGCGGTGATGGCGCTCTGGTCGATGACCACCGTGTGCGGGTGGGCCGCCGTGAACACCTCCGAGACCAGCGTCGACTTGCCCGACCCCGCCACACCGGTCACCACGGTCAGCACCCCGGTGGGGAACGACGCGTCCAGCCCCTTGAGGTTGTGCAGATCGGCGCCCCGGACCGGGAGCTGCCCGGTGGGGGAGCGGAACTCGCTCTTGATGGTGGTCCGTCGACGCAGGCACCGGCCGGTGAGCGTGTCCGCCTCGCGCAACCGGTCGAACGGCCCCTCGAAGACGACGTGGCCTCCCTCCGACCCGGCGCGCGGGCCCATGTCGACGATGTGGTCCGCGACCGCCATCACATCCGGGTCGTGCTCGACCACCAGCACCGTGTTGCCCTTGTCGCGCAGCCGCACCAGCAGATCACCGAGCCGCGCGACGTCCCGTGGATGCAGCCCGACGCTCGGCTCGTCGAAGACGAAGGTCAGCCCGGTCAGCGAACTCCCCAGGTGCCGGACCATCTTGAGCCGCTGTCCCTCGCCGCCCGAGAGGGTGGTCGTCTCCCGGTCCAGGCTGAGGTATCCGAGCCCGATCCCCACGAGCCGCTCCAGCCGCTCACGGGCCGCCGCCGCGATCGGGCCGCCCACCGGATCGTCGATCCCGGCCAGTACGCCGACGAGATCGGCGACCTCCATCCTCCCGTAGTCGGCGGGCGAGAGCCCGTCGATGCGGGTGGCGAGCGCCGCCGCGTTCAGCCGTGCCCCGCCGCAGGAGGCGCAGACCCGCTCGACGGTGAACCGGTCGGCCGCCGCACGCCGCTTGTCGGACAGCGATGCCGTGTCCCGCTTGAGGTACAGCCGCTCGAACCGCGCCACCACCCCCTCGAACCGCATATCGGCCGAAGCGGTCCGCATGTCGACGCGGACCGTGAACCCCGAACCGTGGAGCAGAAGTCGACGCTCCTCCTCGCCGAACTCGGACAGGGGCAGATCGTTGTCGAACCGTCCCGACCCGCCGTACAGGTTCCACTCCCAGCTGCCCACCGAGAGGCCGGGCAGCAGCAGCGCCCCCTCGTTCAGCGACTTCGACCAGTCCACCGCCCGGTCCAGGTCGAGCCGGACGGTACGCCCCACCCCGTCGCACTCCGGGCACATCCCCGCCGGGTCGTTGAAGGAGTACGCGGTGGCCCCGCCGGCGCTCGGGGCGCCGTACCGGGAGAACAGCACCCGGATCACCGACCAGATGTCCGTCGCCGTGCCCACGGTCGAGCGGATGTTGCCGCCCAGCGGCTTCTGGTCGATGACGACGGCCACGGACAGGTCCTCCATGGACTCGGCCCGTGGCCGCTCGTACTTGGGCAGCCGGTTCCGCAGGAACGAGGTGAAGGTCTCGTTCAGCTGCCGCTGGGACTCCACGGCGATCGTGTCGAAGACGACCGACGACTTCCCCGAGCCGGAGACCCCGGTGAAGACGGTGATCCGGCCCTTGGGCAGGGTGAGGGAGACGTCGCGCAGATTGTTCTCGTGCGCTCCGGTGATGACGATGCCGCGCTCGGTGCTGTGATCCATGTCGACGACGCTAGGCGGGATACCCGACAGCTTCTGTCGCCTTTTCCCGGAGATCCTTCGCGGCCGCTCACCGCCCCGCGCGCACCTCCTCGGGAGTCGTGTCCCGCAGCTCCCCGTCCAGCCGCAGCCACCGGGTGATGCCGATCGCCTCCAGGAACGGAACGTCGTGGCTCGCCACGATCAGCGCCCCCTCGTACGCCTCCAGCGCCTCGGTCAGCTGCCGTGCACTCGCCAGGTCGAGGCTGTTCGTCGGCTCGTCCAGCAGCAGCAGCCGGGGTGCCGGGTCGGCCAGCAGCAGCATCGCCAGCGTCGCCCGGAAGCGCTCCCCGCCCGACAGCGTTCCGGCCGGATGGCCGGCGGCTCCCCCCTTGAAGAGGAAGCGCGCGAGCCGGGCCCGGACGCCGTTGTCCGTCAGGCCGGGGGCCGAGCGCTTCACGTTGTCCACCACCGACAGCGCGTCGTCCAGCGTGTCCAGCCGCTGCGGGAGGAAGCCCAGCGGCACCAGCGTCGTCGCCTCACCGGAGATCGGGGTGACCTCACCCGCGATCGTCCGCAGCAGCGCGGTCTTGCCCGCTCCGTTGCGCCCGGTGAGCGCAATGCGTTCCGGCCCACTTACCGTCAACTCCCCGCGCAGGGGCGGCCCGTAGGGCGGTACCGGATCACGCAGGTGCTGCACCTCGTTCCCCGGACGCACCCGCGTCGTCGGCAGCTCGATGCGGATCTCCTCGTCCTCGCGCACGGCCGACTCCGCCTCGTCGAGCCGCTCCCTGGCTTCCGCCAGCCGCTCGGTGTGCAGGATGCGGTGCTTGCCGGCCGACTCCTGGGCGGACCGTTTGCGCTGGCCCATCACGACCTTGGGCTCCCGCTTGGTGTCCCACATCTTCTGCCCGTAGCGCTTGCGCCGGGCCAACTTCACGTGTGCTTGGACCAGTTCGCGCTTCTGCCGCTGAACATCGGATTCCGCGGCCCGCACCATCCGCTGCGCCGCCTCCTGCTCGACGGCGAGCGCCTCCTCGTACGCCGAGAGGTTTCCGCCGTACCAGGTGACCGAGCCCTCGCGCAGATCCGCGATCCGGTCGACCCGCTCGAGCAGCTCCCGGTCGTGGCTCACCAGGAGCAGCGCTCCCCTCCAGGCGTCGACCGCGTCGTACAGCCGCTTGCGGGCGACCGCGTCCAGATTGTTCGTCGGCTCGTCCAGCAGCAGCACCCCGGGGCGGGCCAGGAGCAGGGCGGCCAGCCGCAGGAGCACGCACTCGCCGCCGGACATCTGCCCGACGGTGCGGTCCAGGCCGATGTGGCCGAGGCCGAGCCCGTGCAGGGCGGCACGGGCGCGCTGCTCCACGTCCCAGTCGTCGCCGATCACCGTGAAGAGCTCCTCGCGCACGTCGCCCGCCTCGACGGCGTCGATCGCCGCCCGCCGGTCGGCGATGCCCAGCACCTGGTCGACCCGCAGCGCGGTGTCCAGGGTCACGGTCTGCGGCAGGTATCCGAGGCCGCCACGAGTGCTGATCTCGCCCGCCAGCGGGGCGAGTTCACCGGCGATCAGCCCCAACAGGGTCGATTTGCCGCACCCGTTGGGTCCGATGAGCCCGGTGCGCCCGGGGCCCACGGTGAGGTCGAAGCCGGCGAGGACCTCGGTGCCGTCGGGCCAGGAGAAAGAAAGGGAGGTACAGCTGATGTGGGTGTCGGACGCGGACATACGGATCTCCCGTGTACGTCGGGGAAGCGAGCTGAGGACGGCTGACGAGCTGAGATCGCACACGGGCGCCTGGGGCCACGACGGGGCGTGGCGGCGGCGCTGCACGGTGCGGGGGACCTCAGATCAGCAACGTCCTTCTCCGATCCGGCGACAACAGGAACAGTCACGAACGTAGAACCGGGGGGCACGTCCCGGCAACGGGTTTTTCGGCAGTGCGGCTATGAGGCTGCGCGGCCGTTCAGCTGTGCCGCTCAGAGGTGCAGCGGCCCGCCGCTCAGCAGGCGCCACCGAGCAGATCGGTCAGGTTGCGGTCCAGATCCAGATAGCGGTATTCGTCACCCGCCGGCACCAGCTCCTGCGCCCGCTCCAGGAAGCGGCGCAGCTCCGCCGTGCGTACATGCACCATGGCGATGCCCTCGGCCGCGTGGAACTCCAGCACCGTCCGCTCGTACCCGAACGGCCTGACCCGGACGTCCCCCTCCCCGGCGGGGGTGTCGACCCCTGCCGTCAGCAGCTCACGGGAGAACTCCCAGGACACCTCGGTCCCCTCCAGGGTCGCCGGGGCCGGAAACGCCATGCGCACGGCGAAGGGGTCCTTGCGGTCGTAACTCAGAGTGGCCGGCAGGGTTTCCATCCGCGGGGCGGACGCGACCATGCGGGCCTGCACGGACTGCTCGATAACGCTGGACAAGACCTGCTCCCTCTCGCGGCTGGGTGAACGGTTCCCGGCATTGGAGTAGACGACGGAACGCATCGATCCGTGCACCGGCGGGTGGCGTGAGCTGCGTCACCGCCCACGCGCCGCCTCTCCTCGCACTCTCCTGCACCCCCGCCCTCCTGCCCGCTTCTCGGCGGCGCACCCGGACCGGCGTACGCTCCGGCCGGCACGAAGCCCGGGAAAGAAGTCGCCCGCCCTGCCTACCGGTCCGGCAACTCCTGCTGGAAAGAGGCGAGTTCGGATGCCGTCTTGGTCGCGATGAATTCGGTGATCCGGTAGGCGCAGACCCTGTGCGCGGCGAAGGGGTCGGCCGCGGCGATCGCCTCGATCCGCTCCCTGCCCTCCCCGACGGCGAGGATCACCCCGCCGTCCCGGGGGTTCTTGCGGCCCGACGCGATGAAGACGCCTGCCGCGTACTGCTCGTCCAGCCAGGCGACGTGCTCCTTCATCAGCGCGTCCGCGCGCTCGACGGGAGCCGTGTAGGTCAATTCGAGTACGAACATGATCGTCAGGCTACGGGAACGGGGGTGCTCCGGCACCGCCTAAGCTGCTGGTCATGACGACACAGCCCACTCCCGCCCATGAGACCCCCGCAGACGAAGCCGAGGGCCGGGCGATCCAGGACCGCCTGCGCGGCCTCGTGGTGCTGGACGAGCCGGGCCCGGCGCCCGGGGCCGGTCTGGTGACCGGGGTCGACGTGGCGTACGACGAGGAGAAGGACGTCGTCGTCGCGGCGGCCGTGGTGCTGGACGCCGAGACGCTGGAGACCGTGGACGAGGCCACCGCGGTCGGCAGGATCACCTTCCCGTACGTCCCCGGGCTGCTGGCCTTCCGCGAGATCCCCACCGTTCTGGAGGCCCTGAAGTCGCTGACCGCCGACCCCGGCGTCGTCATCTGCGACGGGTACGGCCTCGCCCACCCGCGCCGCTTCGGGCTCGCCAGCCACCTGGGCGTGCTCACCGGGCTGCCCGTGATCGGGGTCGGCAAGAACCCGTTCACCTTCACGTACGAGGCCCCCGGTCCCCGGCGCGGCGACTTCTCCCCGCTGGTGGACGGCGACGAGGTGGTGGGCCGGGCGCTGCGCACCCAGGAGAACACCAACCCGGTCTTCGTCTCCGTCGGCCACCGGATCAGCCTCGACAACGCCTGCGCCCACACCCTGCTCCTGGCCCGCCGCTTCCGCCAGCCGGAGAGCACCCGCCGGGCGGACGCGCTGTGCCGGCAGACCCTGGGGGAAGCGACCGCCTGAGGGCCGCCGCTACCGCGGGATTCGGTTGAGCAGCTGTTCGACTGAGTATCTGTACGGATGGCATAAATCGATCTTGGTGGGCAGGCTGAACGTATGAACACCTCTCGCACAGTCGTCCGCCCTATGCCCCTCGACCCCGCCCAGCGGCGTATCGCGCTCGGTATGGCGCTCGGCGGGGTCGTCGGCCTCGTCTGGCTGGGCGCGATGCTCTACACGCTGGCCAGCTGGATTTTCTAGCGCGGCCCGTTCACCGCACCGCCGCCACCCGGAAGCGCAGCCCCGCCGCCGTCAGGCGTTCCAGCAGCGCGTCGCCCATCGCCGTCGCCGTCGTGACCTGGCCGGAGGTGTCCGGGAGCCTGTCCAGGGCGAGGCAGAGGGCCGACTCGGCGAGCATTTTGGCCGTCTCGTCGTAGCCCGGATCGCCGCCGGACACCTCGGTGAAGACCCGCCGGCCGCCGCCCTCCCCGACGAAGCGGACGGTGAACCAGCTCCGCTGACGGCGCTCCGCGTCCGGCCCCTGCCCCGCCTCGTACCGCCCCATCAGCCAGTCGCGTACCGGCCCCGCCTGGGCCGCGGCGATCAGTGCACCGACCGCCGCGGGTCCGCCGAGGGCCATCGGCAGCGTCTTGACCGAGGCGAAGTGGCGGTAGCGGAAGTCGGGGCCGTACCGTTCCAGCGCCCTCGCGGAGCGGCCCACGACCGCCGGGTCCACGGTCGGCAGCGGCAGCGCCCAGGTGCCGGTGGCCCCGTTGTAGTGCGGGGAGCCCGCCGGGGTGCGGACCCGGCGACCCACCTGGCGGGGCTCGTGCAGGCGCCGCTCCCGGGCGGCGAGCAGCATCTGAGGGCCGCGGCCCATCGCGGTGAGCGCCGAGGCGAACGTACCGCCGGAGAACACGGCGTTGCTGCGGACGAAGCCGTCGACGGTCAGCGGCACGCCCTCGGGCAGTTGCTTGACCGTGAAGTACGCCCCGAGGTCATGGGGTACGGAGTCGAAGCCGCAGGCATGCACGATACGGGCGCCCGTCTCCCGGGCCCGTGCGTCGTGGCGCACATAGGTCCGGTCGATGAACTCCGCCTCGCCGGTGAGGTCCAGGTAGTCCGTCCCGGCCTCGGCGCAGGCGGCGACCAGCTTCTCGCCGTACAGGATGTACGGGCCCACGGTCGTGGCCACCACCCGTGCCGAGGTGGCGAGATCACGCAGGGCGCTCTCGTCGTCCGCATCGGTCTCCAGCAACGAGAGCTCGGCGCAGCCCGGTTCGATCGCGGCGAGCCGTTCGCGCAGCCGTCGCAGCTTGGTGCGGCTGCGGCCGGCCAACCCCCAGCGCAGCCCCTCGGGGGCGTGCGTCGCCAGGTACTCCGCCGTGAGCACTCCCACGAAGCCGGTGGCACCGAAAAGGACGACGTCCAGGGGGCGGGCGGCCCTTTTCTGCCTGTTCACGAGTACCTCCGGGGGGCGAGGGGACGGGTGGAGACGTGGCAGGCAGGGTAGCGGAGGGGGCCGTAGGGAGTGCGACCGGGCGGGCTCGGGCGTGGAACGTCCGGCGGGGATGCGAGAGGATCGCGGAAAGAACTAAGCGCTTGCTCGGCTCGGGGGGTTGTGCCGAGCGGGGTGCGTTCTTAGCATCGTTGATGTTACATCGGTTGTGTCACACCCTGGGGGCTCACGGATGGCAAGGACCGGGCACGGCCCGCTGACGGGAATCCGGGTCGTCGAGCTGGCGGGCATCGGCCCCGGACCGTTCGCGGCGATGCTCCTGGCGGACCTCGGAGCCGACGTCGTACGCGTCGACCGGCCCGGCGGAGCGGCCCTCGGCATCGATCCGGCGTACGACCTCACCAACCGCAACAAGCGCTCCGTCCTCGTCGACCTCAAGGGCGAGGGCGGCCCCGGCCGTGTACTCGACCTGGCCGAACGCGCCGACATCCTCATCGAGGGGTACCGCCCCGGCATCGCGGAGCGGCTCGGCGTCGGGCCCGACGCCTGCCTCGCCCGCAACCCGAAGCTGGTCTACGGGCGGATGACCGGCTGGGGCCAGGACGGCCCGCTGGCGCAGAGGGCCGGGCACGACGTCGCGTACCTGGCCCTCACCGGCACCCTCTCCATGATCGGCAAGCCGGACGAGCCGCCCGTGGTCCCCGCCAACCTGGTCGGCGACTACGCGGGCGGCTCGCTCTACCTCGTCGTCGGGGTCCTCGCCGCTCTCCAGCACGCCCGCACCCCCGGCGGCGCCGGCCAGGTGGTGGACGCGGCGATCGTCGACGGCGCCGCCCACCTCGCCTCGATGATCCACGGCATGCTGGCCGCCGGGAGCTGGCAGGACCGGCGCGGCGCCAACCTGCTGGACGGCGGCTGCCCCTTCTACGGCACCTACGCCACCTCCGACGGCGGCCACATGGCGGTCGGCCCGCTGGAGGGGCGGTTCTACGCCGAGTTCATCGGCCTGCTCGGGCTCGCGGACGCCTTCCCCGACCGGTGGGACCTGGCCCGCTGGGACGAGCTGCGCGCCGCCGTGACCGAGCGCTTTCTCACCCGTACGCGGGTGGAGTGGACCGAGGTGTTCGACGGCACCGACGCCTGCGTCGCCCCCGTGCTCTCCCTCCGCGAGGCGCCGCACCACCCCCACCTCGCCGCCCGCTCCACCTACGTCGACCACGGCGGCATCACCCAGCCCGCCCCCGCCCCGCGCTTCTCCGCCACCCCTGTCTCCGTCCGCAGCGGCCCCGCACTACCGGGCGCTGACACGGACGCGGTCGCCGCCGACTGGGACGTACCGGGGCTCCGGCCCCACCCTCACGACTAGGAGACCCCGTGCAACGCCAGATCTTCACCGAGGAGCACGACGCGTTCCGCGAGACCGTCCGGGCCTTCCTGGCCAAGGAGGTGCTCCCGTACTACGAGCAGTGGGAGCAGGACGGCATCGTCTCGCGCGACGCGTGGCTGGCCGCCGGGCGCGCCGGGCTCCTCGGCCTCGCCGTCCCCGAGGGGTACGGGGGCGGCGGCTCCACCGACTTCCGCTACAGCGCCGTCCTCGCCGAGGAGTTCACCCGGGCCGGGGCGCCGGGCCTCGCGATCGGCCTGCACAACGACATCATCGGCCCCTACCTCACCGGCCTCGCCACCGAGGAGCAGAAGCAGCGCTGGCTGCCCGGCTTCTGCAGCGGCGAGACCATCACCGCCATCGCCATGACCGAGCCGGGCGCCGGATCCGACCTCCAGGCCATCCGCACCACCGCCGAGGACAAGGGCGACCACTGGCTGCTCAACGGCTCGAAGACGTTCATCTCCAACGGCATCCTCGCCGACCTGGTGATCGTCGTCGCCAAGACCACTCCCGACGGCGGTGCGAAGGGGCTCTCGCTGATCGTCGTCGAGCGCGGGGCCGAAGGGTTCGGGCGCGGCCGTAACCTCGACAAGATCGGCCAGAAGTCGCAGGACACCGCCGAGTTGTTCTTCGACGACGTCCGCGTCCCGAAGGGGAACCTCCTCGGCGAACTCGACGGCGCCTTCATCCACCTGATGACCAACCTGGCCCAGGAGCGCATGGGCATAGCGGTCGCCGGAATCGCCGCGGCCGAACACCTGCTGGAGATCACCACGCGGTACGTCAAGGAGCGCGAGGCCTTCGGGCGGCCGCTCTCCAAGCTCCAGCACATCCGGTTCGAGATCGCGGAGATGGCCACCGAGTGCGCCGTCACCCGGACCTTCCTGGACCGGTGCATCGTCGACCACTCCGACGGTGTCCTCGACGCCGTCCACGCCTCCATGGCCAAGTGGTGGGCCACCGAACTGCAGAAGCGCGTCGCCGACCGCTGTCTCCAACTCCACGGCGGATACGGCTACATGAGCGAGTACAAGGTCGCCAAGGCGTTCACCGACGGCCGTATCCAGACCATCTACGGCGGCACGACCGAGATCATGAAGGAGATCATCGGCCGCTCGCTGCTCGCCTGACGACCTCTCCGCCCTCCCTCTCCACCCCTCGAAAGGCAGCTGTCTTGAGTACCGAAGCATTCGTCTACGACGCGATCCGCACCCCGCGCGGCCGCGGCAAGGCCAACGGCGCCCTGCACGGCACCAAGCCGATCGACCTGGTCGTCGGCCTCATCCACGAGATCCAGGGCCGCTTCCCGGACCTGGACCCGGCCGCCATCGACGACATCGTCCTCGGTGTGGTCAGCCCGCTCGGCGACCAGGGCTCCGACATCGCCCGCATCGCCGCCATCGCCGCCGGTCTCCCCGACTCCGTCGCCGGGGTCCAGGAGAACCGCTTCTGTGCATCGGGCCTCGAAGCGGTCAACCTGGCCGCCGCCAAGGTCCGTTCGGGCTGGGAAGACCTCGTCCTGGCCGGGGGCGT
Organism: Streptomyces sp. NPDC006261; assembly: GCF_040613515.1. Classification (NCBI taxonomy): domain Bacteria; kingdom Bacillati; phylum Actinomycetota; class Actinomycetes; order Kitasatosporales; family Streptomycetaceae; genus Streptomyces; species Streptomyces sp. NPDC006261. The sequence goes on along the minus strand of NZ_JBEXSI010000016.1, from coordinate 6,292 downwards.
CGAGTCGATGTCCCGGGTGCCGATGGGCTCCGACGGCGGGGCCTGGGCCATGGACCCGATGACCAATTTCGAGACCGGCTTCGCCCCGCAGGGCATCGGCGCCGACCTCATCGCCACCATCGAGGGCTTCAGCCGCCGCGACGTCGACGAGTACGCCGCCCTCTCGCAGGAGCGCGCCGCCGCAGCCTGGAAGGACGGCCGCTTCGCCCGCTCCGTCGTCCCGGTCAAGGACCGCAACGGCCTCGTCGTCCTCGACCACGACGAGCACCTGCGCCCCGGCACCACCGCCGACTCCCTCGCCGGCCTCAAGCCGTCCTTCGCCGCCATCGGCGACATGGGCGGCTTCGACGCGGTGGCGCTCCAGAAGTACCACTGGGTCGAGAAGATCGACCACGTCCACCACGCGGGCAACTCCTCCGGCATCGTCGACGGCGCCGCTCTCGTCGCCATCGGCTCGAAGGAGGTCGGCGAGCGCTACGGCCTCACCCCGCGGGCCCGCGTCGTCTCCGCCGCAGTCTCCGGCTCCGAGCCCACCATCATGCTCACCGGCCCCGCCCCCGCCACCCGCAAGGCGCTCGCCAAGGCCGGACTCACCATCGACGACATCGACCTCGTCGAGATCAACGAAGCCTTCGCCGGAGTCGTCCTGCGCTTCGTCAAGGACATGGGCCTGACCCTGGACAAGGTCAACGTCAACGGCGGCGCCATCGCGCTCGGCCACCCCCTCGGCGCGACCGGCGCGATGATCCTCGGCACCGTCATCGACGAACTGGAGCGGCGCGACCAGCAGTTCGGCCTGGTCACCCTCTGCGTCGGCGGCGGCATGGGCGTCGCGACCATCGTCGAACGCATCTGACCCGTCCTGCCCCGGCCACCCCTGCTTACGGAGAAGACACCGACATGACCGACAGCACCACCATCCGCTGGGAACAGGACGAGACCGGCGTCGTCACCCTCGTCCTCGACGACCCGAAGCAGTCCGCGAACACGATGAACCAGGCTTTCAAGGACTCCATCGCGGCGATCGCGGACCGCGCGGAGGCCGAGAAGGACTCCATCCGCGGCATCATCTACACCTCCGCCAAGAAGACCTTCTTCGCGGGCGGCGACCTCAAGGACATGATCAAGGTCGGCCCCGAGAACGCCCAGGCCGCCTTCGACACCGGCACCGCGATCAAGCGCTCGCTGCGCCGCATCGAGACCCTCGGCAAGCCCGTCGTCGCCGCCATCAACGGCGCGGCCCTCGGCGGCGGTTACGAAATCGCGCTCGCCTCCCACCACCGCGTCGCCCTCGACGCCCCCGGCTCCCGCATCGGCCTCCCCGAAGTCACCCTCGGGCTGCTCCCGGCGGGCGGCGGCGTCACCCGTACCGTACGCCTCATGGGCATCGCGGACGCCCTGCTCAAGGTGCTCCTCCAGGGCACCCAGTACACCCCGCAGCGCGCTCTGGAAAACGGCCTCGTCCACGAAGTCGCCGCCACCCGCGAGGAGATGCTGGAGAAGGCCCGCGCCTTCATCGACGCCCACCCCGAGTCCCGGCAGCCCTGGGACGTCAAGGGCTACCGCATCCCCGGCGGCACCCCGTCCAACCCGAAGTTCGCCGCCAACCTCCCCGCGTTTCCCGCCAACTTGAAGAAGCAGATCGCCGGCGCGCCCATGCCCGCGCCACGCAACATCCTGGCGGCGGCCGTCGAGGGCTCCCAGGTCGACTTCGAGACCGCCCTGACCATCGAGGCCCGGTACTTCACCGAGCTGGTCACCGGCCAGGTCTCCAAGAACATGATCCAGGCGTTCTTCTTCGACCTCCAGGCCGTCAACTCCGGTGCCAACCGCCCCCAGGGCATCCCCGACCGCCCGGTCCGCAAGGTCGCCGTCCTCGGCGCCGGGATGATGGGCGCGGGCATCGCCTACTCCTGTGCCAAGGCCGGGATCGACGTCGTCCTCAAGGACGTCTCCACCGAGGCGGCCGCCAAGGGCAAAACGTACAGCGAGAAGCTGCTCGCGAAGGCGCTCTCCCGGGGCCGTACGACGGAGGCGAAGCGCGAGACGCTGCTGGCCCGGATCACCCCGACCGGCGACGCGGCCGACCTCGCGGGCTGTGACGCGGTGATCGAGGCAGTCTTCGAGGACACCGCGCTCAAGCACAAGGTGTTCCAGGAGATCCAGGACGTCATCGAGCCCGACGCCCTGCTCTGCTCCAACACCTCCACCCTTCCGATCGCGGTCCTCGCCGAAGGCGTCTCGCGCCCCGTCGACTTCGTCGGGCTGCACTTCTTCTCGCCCGTCGACAAGATGCCACTGGTCGAGATCATCAAGGGCGAGCGGACCGGCGACGAGGCGCTGGCCCGCGCCTTCGACCTGGTACGACGCATCAAGAAGACGCCGATCGTCGTCAACGACTCGCGCGGCTTCTTCACCTCGCGTGTCATCGGCCAGTTCATCAACGAGGGCGTAGCGATGATCGGCGAGGGTGTGGAGCCCGCCTCGATCGAACAGGCCGCCGCGCAGTCCGGCTACCCGGCCAAGGTGCTCTCCCTGATGGACGAGCTGACCCTGACCCTGCCCCGCAAGATCCGCAACGAGACCAAGCGGGCGGTGGAGGAGGCCGGCGGCACCTGGCCCGGCCACCCCTCGGACGAGGTCATCGACCGCATGGTCGACGAGTTCGGCCGCCCGGGCCGCAGCGGGGGAGCGGGCTTCTACGACTATGACGAGGAGGGCAGGCGCACCGGCCTGTGGCCCGGCCTGCGCGAGCACTTCGCCAAGCCGGACGCGAACGTGCCCTTCGAGGACATGAAGGAGCGGATGCTCTTCTCCGAGGCCCTGGACAGCGTCCGCTGCCTGGAGGAGAACGTCCTCATCTCCGTCGCCGACGCCAACATCGGCTCCATCATGGGCATCGGCTTCCCGCCGTGGACCGGCGGCGTCCTCCAGTACATCAACGGGTACGAGGGCGGCCTGCCCGGTTTCGTGGCCCGCGCCCGGGAACTCGCCGAGCGCTACGGTGACCGGTTCCTGCCGCCCGCGCTGCTCGTGGAGAAGGCCGAGAAGGGCGAGACCTTCCACGACTGACCCCGTCCCGGGGCGCGTTCACCATCACTCGGTGGTGAACGCGCTCCGCAGCTCTTCCTTCAGCGACCGCTGAAACGCCGTCACCAGTGCCTGCACCACGATCGGTTGCATGTGGGCCGACAGTGACTTCATCGCCGCCACATGCTCCGGATCGCCCTCGCGCTCCCGGTACGGGTTCCACACCTCGTCCCGGAACAGCCGCGTCATCTCCTGGGCGGCCGACCGGGTGTGCTCCAGCAGCACCGTCCGCGCCGCCAGGATCGTCTCGTGCGCGATCGGTACGTCCAGCAGCTCCACCCCGAGCCGCAGCAGCCCGAGGTCCACCCGGTACGCCCCGCCGTCCCCCTCCGGCCGCACCAGCACCCCCATCGCCGCCAGCCGATCCACATCCGGCTCCGCAAGCGCCCGCCCCGCCCGCCGCTCCAGCTCCGCCCGCGTCAGGTCCTCCGCCGTGTCCGGCGCCCAGGACGCCACCAGTGCCCGGTGGATCGCCAGGTCGTGGGCGCTCAGGTCGGGCGGCAACTGCTCCAGATAGCGCTCGATGGCGGCGAGCGTCATGCCCTGGTGCTGGAGCTCCTCGATCAGCGCGAGCCGGGAGAGGTGATCGGCCCCGTAGTGCCCGACCCGGCGCGGCCCGATGACCGGAGGCGGCAGCAGGCCCCGGGTGCTGTAGAACCGCACGGTACGTACCGTGACTCCGGCGCGCGCCGCCAGCTCGTCCACCGTGAGCGTGGGCTCGTCGGTCCCCGTCGCCATCTCTGCTCCCCGCAGTCGAACGCTTGTATCGGACAGTGCTGCTGTCTCACCACTACTGTGAAAGTCTCCGGCACCGCGGCCCCGCCGTCCACCCCGGCCTGTTGATGCTCCTATCGGGCTGTCAAGCGGCGGTTAGCCGGTCTCGGTAGGCGTTGGCCAGGGTGTCGTCACGGTGGGTGCCGTGTTCGATGCACGAGGTGACTGCGGGCCAGACGCTGAAATGACCGGCGACGGCGGTGAGGGTGATGTTCTTGGCCCGGCGCGCGGGCAACGACTTCGCCCTGGGGAGCGGTCCAGTTCGTCCAGGTCGGCCCGTATCTCTGGGTGGCCAACATGGTCGGCCAGCGGGGGATGCGCACCGGCAGCAAGGGCGTGCCCGTGCGGTACGAGGCCCTCGGCGCCGTGGCCGTCCGGGCGGGCGAGCTCGGAGCCGCGGTCCATATGCCGCGCATAGGCTGCGGCCTCGCGGGCGGCACGTGGTCGCGCGTCGAGCCGATCGTCGAGGGGCGCCTGATCCGGGAAGGCGTGCCCGTGACCGTGTACGACCACCACTGACCGGGACGCCGGCGGCCCCGGACCCCGCCACCACGTTCCTCCCGTCCGCGAGGGATCATGGAGGGAAGGGACGGGCAGCGCACGGCAGGCCCGCCGGGAGTGCGGGAGCACCGGATGACCAGCGCGAAGGACAGCACCGGATGACCAGCGCGAAGGACATCGAGGAGCCTTTCCCGCCTCCGCCCGGCGGGGTCCTGTGGAGCCTGTCAGGTGACATCCGGGCCCTGCTGATGCTGCCCGCCGCCCTCACCCTCCAGGTCGCCCACCCCGCCGTCGGCGCGGGCGTCGACGAGCACTCCGTCTTCCGCACCGACCCCTGGGGGCGCGGCGAACGCTCCCTGCGTTCGCTCCAGCTCTGGGTGTACGGCGGAGCGGAGGCCACCGAGGAGGGCCGCAGGCTGCGCCGGCTCCACCGCACCATCCAGGGCACCGACACCCGGGGCCGCGCGTACCACGCCCTGACACCCGCCAACTACGCCTGGGTGCACGCCACCGGCTTCCCCGTCTACCGGCACGCGGCCCGCTATCTGATCCGGCCGATGACCCCCGCGCAGGAACGTGCCCTGTACGCGGAGTGGCTCCAGGTCGGCCGGATCCTCGGCATCCACGACCGGGACATGCCGCAGACGATCGAGGAGTTCTGGCCGTACTGGGAGAAGTTGCTCGCCGGGGAGATCGAGGCGACGACCGTGGTGCGCGAACTGGTCGACGTCGATCAGCCCGTACCGCCGCCGGACCGCGGCCCGTGGCCGCTGCGGATGGTACTGCGGGCTCTGTGGCCGGTGCTCCTGCCGCCGCTGGCCCGCGGTCGGCGCTTCGTCACCATCGGACTCATGCCGCCGGACGCCCGCGCGGCGATCGGCCTGCCGTGGACGGCGGCCCAGGAGAAGCGGCTGCGGCGGCTCTGCGCGGTGCTACGGGTCGTCGTACCCGCGCTTCCGGAGCGGCTGCGGTATCTGCCGATGGCACGGGCGGCCCGCGCCGCGCACGCCACCGGGGGCCTCGGGAACGGCTGAACCCCACCGCTCCGAGGGCCCCCGATGGAGCGTGTACAGCGGGGCAGCGATGGACGTGACCGCGTCCGCCGGCCGCTTCGGCGAGCCCCGAAGTCGAGGTCGGAGCGGGGCAGGTCCTGCGTGGTGGTGGCGAGGATCGTCGGGTGCCCTCCAGCAGGTCGGCCGCCGACCGGTACGTCAGCCGGAGGTCGTAGTGGGAGCCGTCGCAGTCTCCGCTGGCCGGGTAGTAGGGGTCGCCGATACCCGGGGCGCCCACGGTGCCGGTGGAGGCCGATGCCGGGGATCGCCGGCGGGTGGCCGCCAGAGCGCTGCGGCCGATGAGTCCGCGGTGCACGCATACTCCACGTCGTCGGGACGGTCGACCGGGCGGAGGTTGTGGCCGACCGGTCGTGGGACCGGGCGGGGGGCGGTTCCGACCGGTCAGGAAGAAGGCTGAGCAGCCCGCCAGGCAGGGCGGTCGATTCCGGGCATCTCTGTCACACGATCGCCATGCCCTCGTCACGACCGGCAATGATCGCCCCCTGTTGCACAAGAGTTGACCCGGGTAACGTCCGCCGCACCGCCAGACCGGCGGGCACCGCTGTGCCCGGGGCTCCTGGCCCGCTCCGACCGCGCTCCCCCTCTGCTCCGACCCCGCTCCTGCTCCGTTCGTACTCGGCTCGTACTCCGGGAGGCAGCCGCCGATGACCCCTCGCATCGCCCGCGCGCTCCGCATGCTCAGCCCGCACCCGTGGCTCGGACCGGTCGCGCACCCCGGCCGCCCGCCGTCCGATGTGCGGCGGCGGAGCCTGGCGCTCCGGCGCCCCGGCGCGGGGGGGGGCGGGGGGGGGTGGGCGGGGGGCGGCCCCGGAGCGCACGCCCCCGCCCACGCCCACAAGGGAGGGGGTGGGGGT